>JBIJBP010000013.1:0-58609 GCA_044345155.1 Prosthecobacter sp.
CTGCGCACCAACGGTCTTCCCCCGCTTCCTGAACCCTGACTCCCGGCATCGGCAGCCGGAAGTTGGGCCAGCAGAAAATATCGGCCCAACTTTGAGATCCCAGAATCCTTATGCCAAAAAAACGCCCCTCCCAGGTTAAGGAAGGGGCGGCAGGTTGCTTTTCTGATGACGTCAGCTCAACAGCCTCGCTCAATCGCCGGGGTTACTTGCCCCAGACCTTGAGCAGGGCGGCGGCCATGTCGGCCGGACTGTCAGCCACCGAAATGCCGCATTCGGCAAGGATGCGCTTCTTGGCAGCCGCCGTGTCGTCCGCACCACCGATGATGGCACCGGCATGACCCATGCGGCGTCCGGGAGGAGCGGTGGCACCGGCGATGAAGGCGGCAATGGGCTTCTTGCAGTTGTCCTTGGCCCAGCGCCCGGCCTCGACCTCGGCGTTGCCTCCGATTTCACCGATCATGATGATCGCCTCGGTCTCGGGGTCTTCGTTGAACATCTTCAGCACGTCGAGATGATTTGTGCCGTTCACCGGGTCACCGCCAATGCCGACGCAGGTGCTCTGGCCGTAACCACGCGTGGTGAGCTGCCAGACAGCCTCATAAGTGAGCGTGCCCGAGCGGCTGACAACGCCGACGTTGCCCCGCTTGTGGATGTAGCCGGGGGCGATGCCGATGCGGCAGCCACCGTGGGATTTTTCACCGTGTCCCGGAGTCACCAAGCCAGGGCAGTTCGGGCCGATCAGGCGGGTCTTGCTGCCTTTCATGGCGGCCTTGACCTTGATCATGTCATTGACAGGGATGCCCTCCGTGATGGCGACCACCAGGTCCAGTCCGGCGTCCACGCCTTCCAGAATCGCGTCTGCGGCGAAGGGAGGAGGAACGAAGATCACGCTGACCGTCGCGCCAGTCTCCCTGGCGGCCTGGCTGACCGTGTCAAAAACAGGCACCTTGTGGCTGCCATGCTCAAAGCTCTGACCGCCCTTGCCCGGGGTCACACCCGCTACGAGGTTCGTGCCATAGTCCAGGGAGGCCTTGGCGTGGCGGGAGCCGAAATCTCCCGTGATGCCTTGGACGAGAATGCGGGTGTCAGTGTCAACGAGGATGGCCATGGTGAGGAGGGCGGAGGGGGGTGAAAAAGTAGATCGCCCGGGGGGATGGGCGCGCCATCATAGGTTCGACCACCCCAGCGTCAAGAAGCTGCGGCAATCATTTCGTGCCGTCAGTCACGGCACCCTTTTCCAGTCTCAGCTGAAGGCTGCCCAGCGCCGCCGCCTCCGAAGCTGAATGGGTGACGTGCAGGACGGTCAGCCGATGCCTTGCCTGCAGGCTTCGCAGCAGCTCCATCGCCTGCCCGCGGGTGGCCTCATCGAGGGCCGAGAGCGGCTCGTCCAGCAGCAGCACCTTGGGCCGTGCCGCCAGCGCCCGCGCCAGGGCCACGCGCTGCTTCTCGCCGCCGGAGAGCGCGTCCGGCAGCCGGTTCATCAGATGCGCGATCCCAAGCTCCTCCACCAGTTCCTGAATCATGCCCTGGTCATCCTTCAGGCCGCGCATCTGCAGCGGAAACGCAATCTGTGCGGCCACCCGCTGGACTGGGAACAGCGCCAGGTCCTGAGGCACATAACCAATTCCACGTTCACGCGGCTCCAGGTGCGTGACATCACGGTCATCCAGCAGGATCCTTCCCTGGCCGGGCTTCCTCAGCCCGCAGAGGATTTCCAGGAGCGTCGTTTTTCCACAGCCGGTGCCCCCCATCATCACGGCATAGGCGCCGCCGGGAATGGTGAAGCTGACCTCCTCCAGCCCAAAGCCTCCGCCGGGCGCCTTCCAGGTGATGTTTTCGAGTGAGATCATGACAGGGTGAAAATGAGGGGGATCAGACTCTTTCGCCCATCGACCTAACCAAAACCAGGACCAGGACGGCGATGATGATCATCGCCAGGCTCACCGCCACGGCGGAATCCAGGTTCCCGACGCTGAGCTCCAGCCAGACGGTGGTGGGCAGCACCTCCGTCTTCATCCGCGTCGCACCGGCAAACACCAGGATGGGGCCAAACTCGCCCAGGCTGCGGGCCCAGGAGATGCAGAAGGCCGCCAGCATACCCCGGCTGGCCGCGGGCAGGGCCACATGCCAGAAGGATTGAAAATCCGTGGCCCCCAGGGTCAGCGCCACCTGCTCGGGACGCGGGGAGAGATGATCAAACGTCCCCCGCATCGTCCGGATGGCAAAGGCCGCCGCCACGACAAACTGGGCCAGAACCACCCCCGCGATGGTGTAGGTGAAGGGCAGCACCGTCTCCACGGCCTTCCCCAGCGAGGTCTGGAAAAAGATCAGCAGGCAGATGCCCACCACCATCGGCGGCAGCACGATGGGGATGTCCAGGGCCGCGTCCACCCAGGTCTTCCCCCGGAATTCCCGCCTCGCCATCAGGTAGCCGACAGGCACCGCAACCAGCAGGGCGAAACCTGCGGCCGCCGAGCAGGTGAAAAGGCTCAGGCCGACGGCATACCGGATCTCCGGCTTCATCAACGTCAGGGTCCAGGCGTCCCAGGTGCCAAAATCAGCCGTGGCGCCGATCAGCAGGAACCAGAAAAGAAGATAGGCCGCCGTGATCAGGACAAGGATGAGCCAGAATGGGCGGCGCATGGCGGGCGGAAATGGATCGTGCTCAGCTCACGGAAACCTGCTGGAATCCGACGATCGTGTCACGGCCGATCTGCTTGTCCAGATGCGCCCGCAGCTTGTCCATGCCCTGGCCGTTCTGGGCGGAGACCGGGAAGATCTTGATTCGCTTGAAGCGCTCCTTCAGCCTCTCCAGGTTTTCCGCAGCCTCCTCAACATCCATTTTGTTCGCCACGATGAACCAGGGCCGCTTCGCCAGTTCGTCGGAATAGAGTTTCACCTCCTTGCGAACCGTCTCCAGATCCTGGATCGGATCCCGGCCTTCGGTGCCCGCCGTGTCCACGACAAACATCAGCGTGCGACAGCGCATGATGTGGCGAAGGAAGTCATGCCCCAGACCGATGTTCTGGCTCGCGCCTTCGATCAGCCCCGGAATGTCCGCGAGGGTGCCGCGACGCGTCTCGTTGAAATGGATCACGCCCACCATCGGCTGCAGCGTGGTGAAGGGATAGTTGGCGATCTTCGGCTTCGCCGCGCTCAGTTTCGACAGCAGCGTTGACTTGCCGGCATTCGGGAATCCCACCAGCCCGGCGTCCGCGATGCTGCGCAGTTCGAAGTGAAACCGCCCCTCCTCACCGGGCTCGCCCGGGGTGAACTCACGCGGCGCCTGGTGCGTCGAGGTCTTGAAATGCACGTTGCCCTTGCCTCCCTTGCCTCCCTTGCAAAGGACAAACGTCTGGTTCGGCTCCGTCAGGTCGGCAAAGACCTCAAACGCCTCGCTCACCTCCCCTGTCTCCGGGTCCTCCACCTCGGTGATCTTCGAAATCAGGGTGCCCACCGGCACCTTGAAGATGACGTCCTCCGCACTCCGGCCCGTGCACTGATTCGCCCCTCCCTTGTCGCCATCCTTCGCCAGCAGCTTGGCGCTGAAGAAGAACGTGCGCAGGCTGTTCGTGCTGGGATCGGCCTGCAGAACAATGCTGCCACCCTTGCCACCGTCACCGCCATCCGGCCCACCCTTGGGACGAAACTTGCCCCGGTGGAAATGCATGGAACCGTCGCCACCCTTGCCGGCGCGCGCATAAACTTTGATCTGGTCAACAAACATGAACCCGGTGAGTAGCCTCGAAAGCCGCGCCGCACAAGCCGGGGATGCAAGGATGTTCAAGAGACCAGCCCAGGGGGCTGCCTGAATGCCACCCTTGCCCCCCTCATCCAGGCTCCGAATCAAAAGCCCCGCCCTTTGGCCAATCCTGCATCCAAACCCCCGCCCAATTGAGCAGCATCAACCCTGATCCCGCAAACCACGCATGATTTGGGATTCGACATTTGGCCCGTTCTGGGATTGATGGGACCGGTTCGTCGCGGATGCGTTTTCTCACCCCCCATCTCCTGCACCTGGCATGGCTGGCGCTGATCCCGCTGGCGCTTTACCTGTTCAGGAAACGGGCACGGCGGGTGCCGGTCTCCACCCTTCTCTTCTTCCGTTCGCTCTCCCGCGAGCACCAGGAGTCCGCCTGGCTGCGACGCCTGAAAAAATGGCTCTCCCTGCTCCTGACCCTGCTCGTCATCGCCGCCTCCGTCCTGGCCCTGGCGCGTCCCGTCAATGAAGCCGGGTCCGACTCTCCCGGCGCCGTCGTGCTCCTCATCGACCGCTCAGCATCCATGAGCGCCCGCGACGACCAGGGACGCACACGCCTGGATGCCGCCCGCCAGGCGCTGCGCGACCGTCTCTCACGCCTGCCCGACCAGGTGGTGCTCTCCCTTGTCGCCTTTGACACCAGGCCCCAGGTGCTGCTCTCCCGCAGCCGCAACCGCCGCGAATGCCTGCGACTGCTCCAGGAAGTGCGCCCCATGCCCATGGAGGCCCGCCCCGACGCCGCCCTCACCGTGGTCAAACGTTTGGTTGGGCTGGAGGCCCGATCCCAGGTCTGGCATGCCGGCGACTTCCCCCTGCCCGGCACCGCAGACCTCGCCTATGCCTTCATCGACACGGCCCTGAAAAAGCCGGTCAACCTGGGCATCACCGCCTTTCAAATCCGCCGCGCCCTGCTCTCCCGCGATCGTTTCGAGGCCTTCGTCAAGGTCAGCGCCGCCCGCTCCAATCGCTCCCGGCTCGCCTCCACCCTCGAAGTCAGCCTGGCAGGCAGGCTCGCCCAGCTTCGCGAGATCGACCTGGAACCCGGTGCCTCCACCTCGCTCATCGTGCCGCTTGAAGGAGTGCGCGGCCAGTTGATGGAAGTTCAGCTCAAGACTCCGGGCGACTGTTTTGGCTTGGACGACGCCGTCGCCGCTCCGCTGCCGGAAACCCGTCCGCTCCTCATTACCCTCTTCTCCGACAAGCCCGACCCTTTCACCGAACTGGCCCTGGCCTCCATGACCGAGGCGGGAAGGCTGGAAGTCCTCAAAGGCCGCGCTGAAGACTGGCCTCCCAAAAACCGGCCGGATGTGTTTGTGTTTGAAAACTGGCTGCCCGAAAAGCTGCCGGAAGACCGGCCCGTCATCGCCCTCAACCCCGCCAGGAGCGCGCCTCCGTTCCAGGTCCGGCGGCTGCAGGAACCAGGACTGCACCACGACAGCATCCGCACCGTCACCCCGGATCATCCCCTTCTCTTCCGCATCACCACCAGCAGGCTCGCCCTCACGCAGACAGGCGTGCTTGACCTTGGCGGCATCCTGGAACCGCTGTGGATGGCCGGCAATGAACCCATCCTCGCCGCCGGTGAGCTGAACGGCCGGCGGCTGGTCGTCTCAGCCTTTTCACCCACCCGCTCCGAACAACTCGCCCTGCTGCCCGCCTTCCCCCTTCTTCTAGGCAACGCTCTCTACTGGTGCGCTGAAAACAGCGACGCCGTCTCGGGCCTGCAAACCCTTCACCCAGGAGATCTGCTCAACGAATCCGGCATCGTCGAATGGAAGGAATGGACCGGCAGCCAGTTCATCGACAGCACGGACCAGGCCGCCAACGGACTGCTGCCCGTTCATCGGATCGGCTTCTGGAAAACCAGTGACCGCCAGGGCTCAAGCGCGCTTGCCTCCGCCTCCGAAACCGACCTCCCCGCCTCCGGCCAGGCCGAAACCAGCACCGCGGCATTGCCGGCCATCCAGGCAGGCTCGGGCGTCAGCGACTGGCCGCGCCTGTTGCTCTGGACTGTCCTCGCCCTCCTCCTGCTGGAAAGCTTCCTGTTCCACCGCAGGGCGGTGTTTTGATGCTGGCACGTTCGCAAGACTCCCGGCCTTTGAAACCAGCCTGTGGAAGGATTTCCAGCGCGTCGTCCGGCGCTCATCCCACGCCTCACCTCTCCTTGTCCGGATTCGCCTTCGCCCAGTCGAGGTATTCCTGCACACTCTCAAAGGTGCCGTGCTTGTAAAGACGACCACCTTCCTCAACGAGTTCAGCCGAACCAAAAGTCCAGGCATCGCCATGGCTCTTCATCAGGGCCGCAAGCCGGGCGTCCAGACGTTCACGCAGCGCTGACGCCGACGCATCCTCGGCCAGGTTCTTCATCTGCCTTGGATCTGCCTTGTCATCAAACAGCACCCAGGCCTTGTCCTCATGCCGTGCGTAGGTGTGGTCCTGCGTGATGATGCCTCGCCAGGGACGGTCGATGCCGTCGGGGTTGAACGGCACGAAGATCTGCAGCAGCACCGCCTCCGGCCCCTCGGTCGTTTCACCCAGCGCCACCCGGGAGAGATCCGTCCCCTGCATCTCCTTCGGCACCGCCTGCCCCGCCAGCGCCAGCAGCGTCGGCGCCATGTCCACATGGCTGAAAAGAGTCTCCACCACACGCCCCTTCGGCACCCGGGCCGGCCAGCGCAGGATGCCGGGCACGCGGGCCGATTCATCATGCGGCTTGCGTTTGCGGCGCATCCCGTGATTGCCCAGCATGTCGCCATGATCCGAGGTGAACAGGATGATCGTGTTCTCATCCGCCCCGGTTTCCTTGAGCGTCTTCAGCAGCCGCCCGACCTGGTCGTCGATCGCCGTGATCGCGGCATAATACGCCGCGATCTCCTCACGTCCGCCCACGGGCACAAAGCGGCCGGCCAGGGGGCCGCGACGCAGCCCCGTCTTCGGCGTCGGGCGTCCTTCACTGCCCTCCTGCCAGCTCGCATCCGGCTTGAGGCTCGCTGGATCATAAAGCTTCATGTATTCGTCCGGAGCCCCATAAGGGTCATGCGGCGGCCCCATCTGCACCGTCAGGAAAAAGGGTTTCTGCTTCGGCTGCGTCTTCAGGAACTCGACCGCAAAGTCACAGGAGGCCTCCGGCTCAAACTTGTTCACCACGATCGGTTCCGGTGTGTCGCGGAAATAATCCGGCTGGAAGTGCTTGTGATGACATTCATAGGCCGCCCAGAACTCAAAGCCCTGCCGTCTCGGCCCCGGCGGCACAAAGCCCGGCTCACGCGGCCCGCCGTCCAGATGCCATTTGCCGATGAATCCGGTTCGGTAACCGGCATCGCGCAGCCGCTCGGCAAGCGTCACCTGCTCCTCCCTCAGCCTCAGGTCGTTGGCCATCATGCCGTTCACATGCGGATACGTTCCGGTCATCAGGATGGCCCGCGCCGGACAGCAGACGGGCACGTTCGCATAGGTGCGCCTGAAACGCATGCCCTCCGCCGCCAGACGGTCGATGTTCGGCGTCTTCACCTGCGCATTGCCGTCGCAGCCCATGGCGCTGGCACGCATCTGATCAGGAAGGATGAGAAGAATGTTCGGCGGAGCCGCCTGCGAAAGCGCGGCCAGCATGACTGACAGGACGATGAGCGGCAGGGGATGATGCATGATGGTTGTTTCGGCAGAACCGGCTTCGTTTTATTTTCCTTCCTTTGCCCACTGCTTCATCAGGGCGATGTTCTTCTCCACCTCGGCGCTTCTCTTTTTCAGGTACTCCGCCATGTCGCTGTCATACATGGCCTCCGTCTCCGGCCCCTTGTCGCCACTTTCGACGATCCATCGGTCAAGCATCGCCCGATGTTCCTCCAGCACGGCCTTGTAATCCGGGTTCGCCGCCAGGTTCGTGACCTGGTAGGTGTCCGTCCTGTATTCGTAAAGCTCCTCGGCGGGGCGGGTCGGACTGAACAGAAGCTCCTCCGACACCGAGGGCAGCGTGCCAGCCTCATGCTGGCGGCGCAGCGCCTTGACGATGGCCTTGCCGTCCTTGTAGGCATTGGGCTGAAGCATGGGGCGCAGGGGATGGAAGTTGCGGATGTAGAGGAACTTGTCGGTGCGCACGCTGCGCAGGCGCTCGACGGTTTCATCGCAGCGGTCACGCGCCGCAAACACGGCGCTGCGCGGCTGGTAGCCCCTGGCAAACACGTCACGTCCCTGCATCGTCCCGGGGATCGGAATGCCGGCCGCAGCGAGGGAGATCGGCGCCATGTCGATCTGCATGACCAGATCCTCGCGCACCGCCCCTCGGGCGATGCCCGGGCCGCGGACCACAAACGGAATGTGCGTTCCTTCGTTGTAGAGGAACTGCTTGCCCCGGGCATGGCTGATGCCGTGATCGGTCATGAAGATGATCAGCGTGTTCTCCAGAAGCCCCTCCTTCTCCAGCCTCGCGATGACACGCCCGACATGCAGGTCGGTAAGGCGCACGCTGTCCAGATAGGCCGCCCAGTCCTCCAGCAGCACCGGGTCACGCGGATAATAAGGCGGCAGCGTCACCTTCTGCGGATCCGTGGCGCCGCCCAGCTCCCGCCTCGCACGTTCCGCAAGCACCCGGTTGGCCTCGGCCGTGTCCGCGCGCAGCTTGCCGCCGTGAAGCTGAACCTGCATGAAGAAGGGCTTGTCACCTCGCCCGGCCCAGTCGTGGCTGTCATACATCCTCGCATCCCATTCAAAATTGTAGTCGGTCTTGCCCAGCCTGGAGCCGCCTCCCCCGCCCTTCTTTTTACCCTTGCCGCCGCCGAAGGGCAGCCCGCGATAATCGAGATCCGGCAGCCCGCTGCCGATGCAGGTGTAGTAGCCCGCCTTCTGAAACAACTCCGGCACCGGCCGCACTCCCTCGGGCAGATGGATTTTCATCTCGCCACGGCCGCTGCGATGATGATGCGAGCCAATCGTTGTCTGGCACATGCCGGTGATCAGCGCCGAGCGGCAGGCCGAGCACACCGGCGCCGTGATGCTGGCCCGGGTGAATCGCGTGCCCTCGGACGCAAGCCTGTCCACCGCCGGCGTGCTGACCAGCGTCTCCCCATAGCAGGAAAAATGCGCCGACATGTCATCGACGACAAACCAAAGGATGTTAGGCCGCTCCGCCGCAGGCGCAGGGCAGGCGGCAAACAGCGAGGCAAGGAAAAGCAGGACGGCGGCGCGTTTCATGGGTCGAAAGCCAGGAACGCCGGGAACAGCAGCTCATTTCATCGGCTTCAGCCCCGTCAAAAACACCCTCCCGCGTTGCATCACGCCGCCGCCACGCCATGATGGCCCGCCCTTCCCATCATGACCACATTCCGAGACAAGCTGGAGCAACGCATCGCCGCCACAGGATCCAACCTCTGCGTCGGCCTGGACATCCGCGCCGAGTCGGCCGACGACACCACCCGTGATCAGATCCTCCGGATCATCGAGGAAACCCTGCCCTGCGCCGCCGCCTTCAAGCCCAACTCCGCCTACTTCGAAGCCCTCGGCTGGCGTGGCATGAAGCTGCTGGAGGAGGTTCTGGCCGCCATCCCCAAGGAAGTCCCCATCGTGCTCGACGTGAAGCGTGGCGACATCGGCGAAACCCAGGGCTACTACGCCAGGGCCGCCTTTGACGAACTCAAGGTCGATGCCGTAACCCTCAATCCCTACATGGGCCGCGACACGCTCGAACCCTTCCTGAAATACGCCGACAAAGGTCTCTACCTCCTCGGCGTGACCTCCAACAAAGGCGCCGCTGACATCGAGCTTCAGACACTCGATGGCGGCCGGAAGCAGGTGTTTGAAATCGTCGGCGAGATGACCCAGGCCAGCCCGCAGGTCGGCCTCGTCATCGGCCTCACCAACGCCGCAAGCGAAGTCCTCGCCCGCACCCCGGACGTCCCCCTGCTCATCCCCGGCCTCGGTGCCCAGGGTGGTGACCTCGCCGCGCTGAAGGGCGCCGGCCGCAAGGCCCCCCTGCTCGTCAACGTCTCCCGCGGCATCCTCTACCAGGCCGACCACCAGAGCTATGCCGAACGCGCCCGTTACTGGATGCAGTCCATTCAGTCCGCACTGGCCTGAAAAAGCAAGAAGGCTCAGCGCTGCGTCCGTGCCAAGGAATCAAAGCCGGACATGGATGAGGCGCAAAGCTCACTCACCCGAAAACATAAGCTCCATCCCCGCATACCCCGTTACGGTACCTGAAGCCCGGCAATTTCTTCAGATGTCAAGGCGCGGTCAAACACGGCGACTTCGTCCAGCCTGCCTTCCCAGCCGGAATCAAGGTCACTGCGCGCGCCGAAGAACACGGTCGGAATCCGGCACTCGGCCGACTCGCCCTCAATCTCCAGCTGCCCGTTGAGATAGACACGGACCTTGCCGCCCTCGTGCACCAGCACCACCTGCTGCCAGGTCCAGCGCGGGATCTCCGTGCGCCCGGTCAGGATCTTCTGCGCCTGAAAAACAAGGCGTCCCTGCTTGTCCACTCCGAGATGCTCGCCGTGCGCGCTGACGCCGTGGCTGTGGTCGCGTGAGTAAAACCAGCCGGTGATGTCGCGCACGCCGTTGGGCATGCCGTTCCAGATCCAGAGAGACACCGTGCAGTTCCCGGAAACATCCCCCAGCCCGGCGGCAAGACGTCCGCCCACGAAATGCGGCGCACGGTTCACCTCGCCCGCACAGAAGGCCTGCGAATGCGGTCCGTCGAGGTAATAGGCCACGCCACCCTGATAGACGCCATGACGCTGATGTCCGCTTTCATCCGTCGCCAGAGGGCCGCTGAATTCGTTCAGCCGCCACCACAGCACCGGCTTCAGGCCGGCAAGTGCCCGTGTCGCAGGTCCTGCACCCAGGCCATGCGCACGCCTTGGCGCGGCCGCGACCTCCTCCAGCAGGCCGATCGCCGCCTGGGCGATCTTGGGTTCGGCCATCACCTCCAGACCGGCGCTCCGGGCCGCCCAGGTGTTGTAACCGCCCCAGGCATGCATCTCCGGCGGTGGAATGTAGCCGTCGCCACCGTTCGCCAGCTCGATGACCATGTTGTTCGGCAGTGGGCTGGCGGCCTTGATCTTCAGGCCGGTGATGGCGTAGGTTTCGTTAGGCGTCGTGGTGATGCCGATGTCGCCGATGCGCAGCGCCTGCACGACAACCTCCGCCTGCTTGCGCTCATCCAGGAGGATCTGCTCACGCGCATAGACCTCGGTCTGCGTCTTCGCCGGACGATCCCCCATCTCCGCCACAATCTTGCGCGCCCATTCAAGCCGCTGCCTGTCCGGCAGCCGGTAGTTCAGCGTCATTCGCCGCTCCGCCATGACCACGTCCACGTTGTCTCGGTACTGGATGCCGCCATAGGCCTTCAGGGCGATGTCCAGCAGGCCCTGGGTGTACTCGTCGATGGTCGGCTTCGGACGGTCCTTTTCAGGCACCTTGTAATCCACCCGGTAGATGTCGCCACTGCAGCCGTGGGACATGATGCCCACCATGCCGCCCTGCGGGTCAATGCGCTGCTTCAGCCCTTCGGAAAACAGGCCGAAGTAGTCCGCGCTGATGTCCTTGTCTCCAAAGTAGTGCATGGAGAAGTTCGCCAGCACCGCCAGCGGCCTGCCCTCCTTCGTCTGCAGGGAGATCAGCGACAGGTCCGGGTCTTCGGGGCCGGATTCACCCGTGACATCATCCCAGTTGCGTCCGGCATGCATGTTAGCCCTCACGGTCATGTTGCCGAAGGGGTCCTCCGCCAGCCTGTCCGGACGCCGGATCCACTGCCGAAGCGCGGTGAACTCCGCCGCATCCGCCTTGGCAAATCCGATGCGCGCAGGCACCATCGCCTTCTGCGCCGCCACGATGACCTCCACCAGCTTCCCCTTCAAAAACGGCACATAAGCAGGATCGGGATCGGTGCCCAGACAGCCCATGGATGAAGGCACGGAATGCGCATGAGTGGCGGAGATCAGCATTTTGTCACGCGCAATGCCCGTCGCCCTGACGGCGGCCTCCTTGGCTTCATCCAGCAGCGCCCGGCCCATCATGCAGCTGTCCGCCACGACCAGGGCAGCCTGCGTTTTGCCATCGCCAAAGACGATGGCCCGGGCATGGATGCGGGTGTTGATCTTATCCACGTAGCGGCTGAACATGCCGCCGTTCACCAGCACCGGCAGCTTGGGAGGCGTGATGTCAACCACCGCCGCGCCGGCCTTGAATTCGGCACGAAGCAAGGGGGCCGCAAGAAGCAGGGCGAAGAGGAAAAGACGCGGGTTCATGAAGCCGAGAATACGGTGAACCGGCCTCAGCTTCTGGTCGGCGAGTCACTGGATCATCTGCAAATGTGCCCGGGCCGCCCTGAATCAATCACCGCCGGGACAGCAGCGATCTCTTGCCAGACCACGGCTTCCTGTTTCATCTTGGCGTCACATGCACCCTGAAATTCCGAAACTCCTCCAGCTCCAAGAACGTGACCAGCGCATCCGCGCCCTGCAAAAGGATCTGAAGGACGTGCCCCGGCATGAGATGGCCGCAAAGACCAAGCTGGCGGGCGACACCGCCGCCGTCGAGGCCGCCACGCTGAAGGTGAAGGAGATCGAGGTGAAGATCAAAGGCGTGGAGCTCGACATCCAGACCCGCCAGAACACCATCAAGCGACTGGGCGACCAGCAGTTTGAAACCCGCAAGAACGACGAATTCCAGGCGCTGGGCGTCGAAATCAAGCGCTACGAGTCCGATGTGCGCGCCCTTGAGGACAAGGAGATCGAGCACATGGAGGAGCTGGAGGCCGCCCGCGCCGTGCTCAAGGAAGCCCAGGGCCTGCTTGCCGCAACCCAGGGCCGGGTGAACGAGGAGCTGAAGGCCCTGGCAGAACGAGCCGACGGTCTGAAAAAACGCCTCGCTGAAGTCGAGGCCGAGCGGGCTGGCCTGGCGGCCCCGATCGACAAGACGGCGCTTGACCTCTACACGCGCATCTTTGCCAAGAAGGGTGATGCCGGAGTGTCGCCGCTGGAAAACGGCATCTGCGGCGGCTGCCACATGAAGGTCGTGTCGGGCACCATCCAGGCCGCCAGGGGGGGTGAGATCCTTGCGCAATGCGACAGCTGCGGACGTATTCTCTACCTCGTCGAGTAGCGCCCGGACGCCTGCTTCAATCCGCAGGAGCCCCGCGTTGCCAGCGGTCAAAGCCTGCCTAGATTTTCGCCATGCCGCCTCCCCCGGGCATCCAGCCACCTGCTTCGGACATCGTCACGCTCAGTCTGATCTCGCACACCAATGCGGGCAAGACGACCCTGGCGCGCACGCTCCTCCGCCAGGATGTCGGCGAAGTGCGGGACGCTGCGCATGTGACCCTTTTCAACGAGTCCTACAGGCTGCTGGAGCAGGACGCCCGCCTGCTGCGGCTTTGGGACACCCCGGGCTTTGGTGACAGCGCACGGCTGCTGAAACGCCTGCAGCGCGAGCGCAACCCCATCCTCTGGTTCATCTCCCAGACCTGGGACCGCCTCACCGACAAGCCCCTCTGGTGCAGCCAGCAGGCGCTGAAAAACGTCCGCGAGGAGGCCGACGTGGTGCTCTACCTCGTCAACGCCACCGAACCGCCCGAGGTCGCCGCCTACATCTCCCCCGAGATGGAGATCCTCGGCTGGGTGGGCAAGCCGGTGCTCGTCCTTCTCAATCAGACCGGCCCCGCCCAGGAGGCCTCCCAGGAGGAAGCAGAAGTCAATGCCTGGCGGGAACATCTCCGGCAGTGGCCGATTGTCCGTGAGGTCCTCTGCCTGGACGCCTTCGCCCGCTGCTGGGTCCAGGAAAACCGGCTCATGGACAGCCTGGCGCCGATGGTTTCAGAAACCAAGGCCGATGCCTTCAAGCACCTGCGCCGTGCCTGGCATCAACGCAACGAGGAGGTCTTTCGGCAGTCCAGCCGCATCCTCGCCGAACTCCTCACCGCCGCCGTCGTCGATGGCATCGAGGTGCGCGGCGAGACGTTGTGGGAACGCATCGGCATCGGCCGAGGCGAGCTGAACAAGGAATACCAGGACGCCCGTGAGCAGCTCGCCACACGTCTCGCCGACCGCCTGGTGCTCACGACCAACCAGTTGATTGACCTGCACGGCCTGGAGGGCGAGGCCGCCCGCCGGCTTGGCAGGCTCACCCAGGAGCAGTTTCACTTGCCCGCCCAGGTTCCCGAGGCCATCTGGAGCGTCGTCGGCAGTGTCGCCGGCGGTGCCATGGGCGGCCTGATCGCCGACCTCAAGATGGGTGGCATGACCTTTGGCGGCGGCGCGCTTGTCGGTGGCCTTGCCGCAGGCATCGGAGCGTACGCCCTGATCAAAAGCTACAACCTGGTGCGTGGCGATGACCACCGTCTGCACTGGTCCTGCGAGCACTTCCGCGAGCAGGTGCGGCTGGCCATGCTCACCTACCTTGCCGTCGCCCATTTCGGCCGCGGCCGGGGGGAATGGCAGGAAAGCGCCGAACCCGCCCATTGGAACACGGTTTGCGGCCAGATCCTTGATGAACACGAGGACGGCATCACCCGGCTGTGGAAATCCGGCGTCGAATCCAACGCCATGCCGGAGAGCCTCTCCAAGGCCGCCCACGCCCTGATTCATGACTGCCTGAGCTGCGTGCTCGTCCGGCTCTATCCGGCCTCGGGCAGGACCTGATTCAGAAGCAACGCGGACAAGCGCGGGCTTTCTTACCCGTCTACGGACTCGTCCTCAGCATCGCCGCCCGGGGCGCGGCGGGTGAAGCGCAGCAGGTAAACACGACGCGCATCCGCCTTCAGCGTGACCACGTCGTAATCCTCGATGCGCACCTTTTCCCCCGCCTTGGGCAGATGCCCGAGCAGGTGCGTGACATAACCACCAATGGTGCTGACTTCGTCACTCTCAATCTCCAGCCCGGCATGCTCGACCAGCTCATACAGGTTGAGCGTCCCATCGACATCAAAGCTGTCCTCGCTGATGCGGCGGAACTCGCTCACCTCCTGGTCAAACTCGTCCTGGATGTCTCCGACGATCTCCTCCAGCACGTTGTCCAGCGTCACGATGCCGACCGCGCCGCCGTATTCATCCACCGCCAGGGCGACATGGGCGTGCTTGTCGAGAAAGAAGCGCAGCAGCTTGTCGATCGGCATCAGCTCCGGCACCATCGGCAGGTCGCGGCGGATCTTGCGCATGTCCACCTGCGGCTGCCCGACGAGCCCCAGCAGGTCCTTGATGTGAATCATGCCGATGCTCTGGTCGAGATGCCCCTCGACAAGCGGATAACGCGTGTGCTTGTGGTCCACCGCACGCTTGAGGTTCGCGGCAAAGTCATCCTCCACATCGAGCGAGATCACGGCGTTGCGCGGCGTCATCACGTCACGCACGCAGCGGTCGTTCAGCCCCAGGGCGTTCAGCAGGATGTCCTTCTCCGTCTCCGTCACCTCCTTGGACTTCTGGCTTTCGGCGACGATGTGGCGCAACTCCTCCTCGCTGTGGGCGATCTCGTGCTCGGAGACCGCATCCAGGCGGAACAGATACTTCAGCATCACGTTCGTGCTGCCGTTGAGGATGAAGATCGCCGGCTTCAGCAGCATGTAGAAAATATGCAGGGGCCGGGCGATGAGCAGCGTGGTCTTCAGGGACTTGCGGATGGCGAAGACCTTCGGCGTCTGCTCCCCAAGAACCACATGCAGGTAGGTCACGATCGCATAGGCGATGACGATGGACACCCCGTGCACCATGGCGTCACTGGTGATGCCCGCCTTGAACAGCAGGGGCTGGATCACCGCCGCCACATAGGGCTCGCCAAAGATGCCCAGGGCGATGCTTGTCAGGGTGATGCCAAGCTGCCCGGCGGAGAGGTAGGCGTCCAGGTTCTTGGTAACCTGGCGGGCGAACTTTGCCCCCTTCACACCGTCCTCCTGGGCCGCCTGGAGCTGGCTGTCACGCACTTTGACGATGGCGAACTCGGCCGCGACAAAGAAGGCGTTCAGCAGGACAATGACGAGGACGATGAGGCCATGCCAGCTCAGCTCACCCGCAGTGAAATGCCACTCGCGAACGAGGTCGGCGGAGGCATTGGCGATGAAGAACAGCATGAAAAAGGGGGCTCGACCAGGGCCTCAGAGCTTCTCGTAGCTGCCATCACAGCGTTTTTCGAGGATGGTGAAACCGGCCTTTTTGGCATCGGAAACCGAAAGGGGCTTGGAGATTTTCGGGGTGCTGAAGCCTGTCACCAGCTTCTTCACCGGCTTACGGCAGAGCGGGCAGTGCGTCAGGGGCTCGCGGTCCATCGGGCGTCGCAGGTCAAAACCACGACGACAGCGCAGACAACCTTCCGCAGGATTTTCGGCGATGTAGGAATAAATGGGCATCCTGTCGGGAGAAACACGGTGCGCGAGGCCGGGGACTTACAACATCAAAGCCCAGGGAGGACGTCCCTGGGCTTTGCAAAATGGGGCGCGAAACGCGGAAGGCCGTTACCAGCTGGACTTGGTCACGCCGGGGATGAGGCCGGCATTGGCCATTTCACGGAAGGTCAGACGGGACATCTGGAAGCGGCGCAGGAAGGCGCGACGACGGCCGGACACGCGGCAGCGGTTCTTCAGACGGGTCGGGCTGGCATCACGGGGAAGCATGGTGAGGCCGACATAATCCTTGTTCGCCTTCAGCTCAGCACGGAGCTTGGCGTACTTATTGACGGTGTTTTGTTTGCGTTTTTCGCGTTCGAGCCAGCAGGTTTTTGCCATAGGGGCGGCGAAAGTGCCGACTTCCTCCCATTTTGCAACGCAAATTTTCACAACATTCCACCCTTTGCTCGACCCCGCCTGGGAAATTCCACTTTCCCAGCCGCCAGCCCCTCCAATGACTCCCCCCTTCAGCGTTCCTCGAGCCGGACTCGGTAATTGCCGCTCACGCCGGGGAGACGGGTGTAGGGGCGCTGGTGGCCTGAGGAGAAGGTGGCGAGCCCGGTGTCGGCCTGGGGGAGGACGAGCTTGTGAGCGCCTTCGGAGTCGAGCCATTCGATCACATCCGGACGGCCCTCCTGGCCGCGGGTCACCCTGCCCGCCAGGCCGTCTGGCAAGCTGGCCCTGTCGCCCTGAACGGAGATCTCCAGCTGGCCAAGCCTCAGCAGCAGGGCCCTGGACTCACCAAGCCTCTGCTTCAACGGCACCTGGCCGATGCCGAACGAGTCCTGCCGCAGTGCGCCAGTGAGTTCCAGGCTGACCATGTGCGCCACCAGCAGCATGCGGCGGGAATCCCGCGCCAGGGGCGGTGTGCGGGAGTCGATCCAGCGGTTGATCGCCGCCTGCCTGAGGGCAAAGGCGGAACGCTCGCGAAGCAGGTCAGGATAAAGCCGGCGCGCCTCCGCCTCCATCTTCTCACGAACCTTGGGATCGTCGGTGTACACATCGTTCACGTTCCAGAGATAGGGATCGTGGTGATGCTTGAAATGCCGCTGCGTCTCCATGACGCGGTTGTAGACCGCCGCCGCCGGCGGCCCCGGGTTCACCGGCTGGCCTTTCTCATCCAGCACGGCTCCGGCCTTGCTGTCCAGCCTGCCGATGTTTTCACGCTTCTCACGTGCTGGGAGCTCGTTTCGCTGACCGCGCTCAAAGGCGCGCTGCCGGGCCGCCTCACGCTCCTTCGCCGCCTTGTCAAAGGGGCTGGCTTCCTGGGCCGCGCCCACCAGCGCCACCAGCAAAAAAGCAAGCAGGCGCGTGGCGGGGCTGTTCATGGCGGGGCGGATTAAAGCTCCCGGATGCGGATGCTCTTGTACCAGACCTTGTCGTGATGGTCGGTGATCATGATTTTGCCATGCCCGGGGGCAAAGCCTTCCTTCTTCTTGAACTTGCTGGCGGCGAGGCGCTCCTTCCATTCAGCGCTGGCGGTGTCGGCCTCACAGACAAGCCTGCCGTTCAGCCAGTGCTCGATCCTGCCATCCTTGACCACGACCTTGCTGAGGTTCCACTGGCCCGGAGGATTCAGCGGCTTGTCCTTCGCGGGCTCCTTGATGTCATAAATGCTGGCGGTGACATGGCTGCCACCCTTGATGCCGTCGGGATGCTTCGAGTCATCGATCATCTGATATTCGATGCCGAGCCACTCCTTGCCGCCGATCTTGGTCACCCAGTACTTCACGCCATTGTTGCCGCCGGCATCGACCTTCCACTCCCACTCAAGCTCGAAGTTTGTGTACTCCTTGTCGCTCAGCAGGTTGCCGCCGGGCGTGCCGTTGAGATGCAGGGCACCGTTGTCGATGACCCAGCCGGCTCCGACCGGCTTGCCATCGGCGGAGGTCCAGCCGGCCAGCGACCGGCCGTCAAAAAGGGACACAAAGTCAGCAGCAGTGGCGGCGTGAACAAAAAGGGTGGCAAGAACGGGGAGGAGGAGCTTTTTCATCAGGATTGAAGACGGGTTTGGAAACGAGCAACAGGGCTCAGTCATACGAAATGCTCTCAAAAAAGGCGCCGCCGAGCAACTGTTCTCCGTCATAGAGGGCGCAAATCTGGCCCGGCGTCAGTGCCCGCTGCGGCTCATGATAGACCAGTGTCGCCCGCCCCTCGCCCAGCGGAATGAAATCAGCCAGGCCGGCCGGGCAGCGATAACGCGGCTGGGCGTTCAACGTCCTGGCCTCGGACCAGGGCTCACCCGTCGTGGAGAGTCCGGACAGCGTGCAGCGTCGCGCCCAGAGCAGGGGTGTGTCAGGGCGTTCGATGGCGATGACCAGCTCGTTTTTTTCCGGTCGCTTGGCCACGACCACATAGGCCTGCTTGTGCAGCGGACTGGCGACACCGATCCCCTTGCGCTGGCCGAGTGTGTAAAGGTGCAGCCCCTTGTGCTGGCCAAGCACCTTCCCTTCCAGGTCCACGATCGGCCCCGGTGAATCCGGCACGAAGGCGCGCAGAAAATCCTCCATCTTCACCTGGCCGATGAAGCAGATGCCCTGGCTGTCCTTCTTGTCCGCCGTCTTCAATCCGAGCCGCCGGGCCTCGTCACGCAGCTCCGCCTTGAGCAGATGGCCGATGGGAAACAGGGCGATGCGCGCCTGCTCGGGCCGCATCATGGCGAGGAAGTAGGTCTGGTCCTTGTTGGGATCGACGCCGCGCAGGATGCCCTGCTGCCCGGACTTGCGGGCGTAATGCCCGGTGGCGATGGCCTCGTAGCCGCGCTCCTTCGCCCAGTCCCAGAGCACGCCGAACTTCATCTCGCGGTTGCACATCACGTCCGGGTTCGGCGTGATGCCGCTTTCGTAGCCTTCAAGCAGGTATTTCACCACCCGCTCCCGGTATTCGCGCATCAGGTTCACGACCTCGAACTCGATGCCGAGCTGATCGGCCACGGCACGTGCGTCGGTGATGTCCTCCTCCCACGGGCAGTGGCCGAGGATGCCCTCCTCGTTGATCCAGTTCTTCATGTAGGCCCCGGTCACCTCATGACCTTCGCGGACCAGCAGGGCCGTGGCCAGGCTGCTGTCCACGCCTCCGGACATGGCGGCCAGGATCTTCATCTTCGCACAGGATTGAAATCAGAAACGGAAACCCTTGGGCAGCTTCGGCTTGCCGCCGCCACCGCCAGGATTGAGCTTGCGCAGCAGCTTCGACTTCGGCGCGCCGCCCTTCATCATGCCAGGCAGGCCGCCCATGCCTCCCATGCCGGGAAGACCGCCCATGCCAGGCATTCCGCCAGGACCGCCGCCGCCCATCATGCCGCCGGCCAGGGCCGCCATCATGCCCTTGTTGCCCATCAGCTTGCGCATCATTTCATACTGCTGCACAAGCTGGTTCACCTCCATGACCGGACGTCCGGCGCCGCCGGCGATGCGCTTGCGGCGGCTGCCGTTGAGCACATCCGGGTTCGAGCGCTCCTTCGGTGTCATGGAAAGGATGATGGCCTCGGTGTGCTTCAGCTTCTTGTCATCGACTCCGGGCATGTTCTTCAGCGCACCCATGCCGGGCAGCATTCCAAGGATGCCCTCGAGCGGCCCCAGCCGCTTCATGAACTTGAGCTGCTTGAGGAAGTCGTTGAAGTCGAACTTGTTCTCCTCAAAGCGGCGCATCATGCTCATCGCCTCCTTCTCGTCGATCTCCTCCGCGGCCTTCTCGACGAGGCTGACGACATCGCCCATGCCCAGGATGCGCTGGGCCATGCGGTCAGGGTGAAAGACCTCAAGCTGGTCCACCTTCTCGCCCACGCCCAGGAACTTCACCGGGCAGCCGGTCACCTGGCGCATGGAGAGCAGCGCACCACCGCGGGCGTCGCCGTCCAGCTTGGTCATGACGAGGCCGGTGATGGTCACGGTTTCGTGGAACTTCGCCGCCACGCTCACCGCCTGCTGGCCGGTCGCCGCATCGGCAACCAAAAGTGTTTCATCGGGACGCACGAGGTCGCGCACCTGGCGCAGCTCGGCGAGCAGCTCGTCGTCCACCTCCTGACGGCCGGCGGTGTCAAAGATCGCCACGCCGCCATCCTGCTCCTCCAGCCACTTCAGCGCCGCGCGGGTCGCCTTCACCGGATCGGTTTCGCCCTGGGCAGGCACGCAGACGGGCACGCCAAGCTGCTGGCCGAGAACCTGCAGCTGGGTGATGGCCGCAGGTCGGTAGAGGTCGAGGGCGATGAGCAGCGGCCGCCTGCCCTGCTTTTTCAGCCAGGCCGCCAGCTTGGCGGAGGTGGTGGTCTTGCCCGCACCGTTCAGGCCGACCATGAGGATGCGCTGGGTCGGCGCCTGATTCAGCTCCGTGGCGTCGCTGCCCAGGATCTTGGTCAGCTCGTCATGGAAGATTTTGACGATCATCTGGCCGGGGCTGACGGTGCGCAGCACCTCCTCGCCCAGGGCGCGCTGCTTCACGGCCTCGATCAGGTCCTTGGTGACCTTGAAGTCCACGTCGGCCTCCAGCAGGGCCATGCGGATGTCCTTCATCGCGTCGGCGATGTTGGATTCGCTGATCTTGCCGAGCCCGCGCAGCTTGCGGAAGGCGTCTTCGAGTTTTTCGGTGAGGAGCGAGAACATAAGGGGACGTGGCTGAAAAGGTTAGGCGGCGGCGACAGGCGGGCAGAAGTTCAGCAGCTCGATCTCGAAGGCATGCTTCTTCTCGGGCTGCACTTCAACGACGCTGATGCTGCCGTAATCAATGTTGAAATGGGCCATGTGGCGCAGGGGCTGGCCGAGCAACAGGGCCAGGATGACACGGATGATGCCGCCGTGACAAAAGACGGCGACGCGCCGGTGCGGGTTGTCGTGAAGGATCTTCTGAAGCGCCGGCTGGACACGATGCTCCAGCTCGGCGGCGGATTCGCCGTTCGGGATGCCGCTGGCCTCGATGATCTCCAGCCAGTCGAAGGCGCTGACGCCAAAATGCTCCTGCACTCCCTCCCAGCGATAGCCGGTCCAGTCACCAAAATCCACCTCGCGCAGCGCGGGGATGTTCACCGGCTTCAGCCCCAGACGTTCCGAAAGCGGGGCCAGGGTCTGCTGGACTCGCTTCAGCGGGCTGGCATAGATGGCGTCCAGGGGCGTGTCCTTGAGCCAGTCTGAAGCCGCCTGCGCCTGGCTCATCCCCAGCGGGGAGAGTCCCATGTCAATGCGACAGCCGCCAAAGACCTTGTGATAGCGCTCCTCGACCTCGCCGTGACGGATGAGGTAAAGCTGGGTCGGATGGTTGGGCAGGTGCAGTTTCAAGACCCCCTGCCATGACACGGAAGCCGCTCCGGGGCAAGAGCCTAGACGACCTCCACGCAGATGGCGGTGCAGTTGTCCCGGCCCGACTCCGACACGGCGTGCTCGACGACCTTGAAGGCCCTGGGCTTGTCATCCACCGGCGCCCGCAGGTGCTCCTCGACCCGGAAGTCCCAGAGGGCGTCCGTGATGCCGTCGGAGCAGAGCAGGAAGCGGTCACCGGGCTGGTAGCGCACGCTGCCGATGTGTGGACGCACAATTTGTTGCCCGGCCCCAAGCGCCTGGTCCAGCCGGTTGCGGCCCGGATGGGTGCGAGCCTCCCGTTCATTGAGCTTTCCCTGGCGGCGCAGCCAGCCGACATGCGTGTGGTCCTCGGTGACCTGCACCAGCTTCCCGCCCTGGGGCAGGTAGTAGATCCGGCTGTCTCCCACATGGGCGAAGTGCATCACCTCCGGCGTGAAGCAGGCCAGGCTCAGCGTCGCGCCCATGCCATGGCATTCGGCATAGACCCGGCCCATCTTGGAGATCTCCTCATGAACCTTCAGGCAGATCTCCTCCAGCACGTCGCCAAAGCCCGAGCTCAGGCCCTGGGCGGCCTGCTTGTAGCTGCGCGGCATCAGTCGCATCACCTGCTGCACCACCATCCGGCTGGCGAACTCCCCCGACTTCGCCCCGCCCATGCCGTCGCTGACGGCAAAGACAAAATCACCCGCCTGCAGCGAGGACTCGCCGATCTTGCCCAGGTAGCGCACCTCCTTGGCATCGTAGGTCAGGGCGAGGAAGGAATCCTCGTTGTTCTGGCGGAAACGGCCCACATGGGTCATGCCGGACCAGATCAGCCGGGGCACGGCGGCGGCTTCAGGTGAATCAGGGTTGGAGGGTGTCACGTCGGGAGAAGTCACCTTGGCAAAGAAACCCGCCGGGGCGCAAGCGCTCAGATGCAAGACCCAACCGCAAGCCCGACGGGAGAGTTCCGGGCTGTGAGGACGAACGGCCTACAGCGCCAGACATCCGCGGATGTCCGGAAAAGCGCACCCAGAGAGCTTCTAGTATATGAGTTGCGAGGACCGACACAAGAAGCTCGACAGCACCCGCGTAAATCTCTTAATAATTTACAACTTCATCTCCACAATCATCCAAGCTGCCCGATGCCCGACTCACCTCCAGCTTCCCCCAACTTCTGGAAACGCAAACTCGCCGCGTTCCTGCATGATCCGCCCCACAAACAGTTTGATCTTCAATTTCACGAGGATGCTCGTGGACCTCTGTTGCGCCAGCTTGGACTGACCGAGGAAGATATGGCCGAATGGGCAAAACAGTCTGACTGGATTGCTTCAGCTGCTGATCGGTATTCCTTCCCATCAGCCGCGAAACTCTGTGTGAACTGGAAGACGGATGGAAATCTTCAGTTCCATCACCCCCTTTCCGGCACTCGCTTCACTCCATCAAACCAGCCTAGGAAAAGCTCTAACGTCGGGGAGTCCTGGGTCGAGGACGCGCTGAGCGGGCTGAAACTTGAAGGCGCGGACGAGAAAGCACGTTTGTTCCGTTTGTGGCGCTTCTGGGCGGAGCGAGCGGCCCGTGAGAAAAACGACCTCATGGCATACCTGCCAGCGGACTCTCGCATCCCAGATCATACTATCTGGCAGCACAACGCCTTATGCAGCGCCCTCGATTCCGCCGGTACAAAGCCTGCGTTTCTGATGATGCAAATCGGTCCCGTGCAGGAGTTTATCGCGCAGAGCCGCAAGATGCAGGATCTCTGGTCTGGCAGCTACCTGCTCAGCTACCTCATTTCGAAAGCCCTGGCAGCCATCGCCTTGGAGGTTGGCCCCGAGTCCATCATCTTCCCCAGCCTGCGAGCTGTGCCCTTGCTCGACTGGGCATGGTCCTGCGAAGAAGGATTGTTTCCACCCGGCACCTTCAGTCATGGCAAGGGCCGTCTGCATTCGAGTGAGCTGCTCATTCCCAGCCTACCCAACCGTTTTCTAGCGCTCGTTCCAGCAGGCAGCGAAGGCCGCCGCATCGCCGCCCTCGCGAAGAAAGCCATTGAAAACGAATGGCAAAAGATCGCCGATTCGGTGCATGAGGACATCTGCTCAAAACTGAGCACTGAAATCCAACAGCGATTCCAGGATTGGGGCAATGTTTGGAAGTCACAGGTGAAGCGCTTTCCCGTGGTGGACTTCATCATTCACGAATGGCAGCCCGATGCAGCGAATCTCGCTGCCCAGAACACTCCACCACTCAGCGGAGGCTGGGAGAATCACCCGCTTAACCACGCTGAACAGTGGCGTGAGACCGTCGAGGCAATGGGCGAGTCACGGCATGTGGGCACCAACTTCGGCAGCCATTGGGCGCTGCACTATGCCACCACGGACTGGAAATTCGCCGCCGCTAAAAATGCCCGCGCTTTTGCTGTCTGGCAGACACCGACTGGCACGGATGGAAATCCCGTTGGCTCGACCAAAGACCACCTCAACGGACGTGACGAGGTCATCGGCGGCGCACAAAATGATGCTTTCTGGATGGCACTACGAACGGCCTACAAGGGGGAAGAGCGCGGAGATTTCAAAGGTCAGCAGCGCTACGGAGCGATCGCTGTCATCAAGCGCCTCTGGGCGCGAACCTACCTTCGCGAAAAACTCGGATGGAACTCCTACCGTCCAGAATTCGACTCCATACCTGAAATCGCAACCATCCAAAAAGCCATCGACTCCGAAGAGGACACCGACAAATACTACGCCGTTCTCTGCATGGATGGGGATGACATGGGCCAGTGGGTAAGCGGCCAAAAATCACCGCCCCTAACCAAGGCCCTTGCTGAAAAAGCAAAATCCTTCTTCCTCCAGCATTGGAAGGGCTCTGTCTCTGCCGAAGAAGTAAAGCGGCCACTTTCCCCCAGCTATCACGCCGCGCTTTCAGAAGCGCTGAACCACTTCAGCCTCTACGCAGCCGGTCAGATCGTTGAGAAATTCAGTGGCCAACTTTTCTATGCAGGAGGAGACGACGTGCTCGCCATCCTGCCAGCACAACACGCTCTAGACTGCGCCACCGCACTAAAGTGCGCTTTTCAGGGGCATGTGCCCGAAGACTTGCCGTCGGCTGTGAAGGAGCCGCTTAGCGAACTCTTCGAACTTAAGGATGGCTTTCTCCGTTGCCTTGAGCACGCAGGCAAATCGGAAGATCGCCGCCCGAATTGGCCGCTCCTCGTCCCCGGCCCGCTTGCCACCGTCAGTATCGGCATCGCAGTCGGCCACGTCCGCAGCCCCATGCAGGATGTGATCCAAGCCGCTCGGGAGGCCGAGTCCGCAGCAAAAAAAGTGCCGCACAAGGGTGCCTACTGCCTCCGTGTGCTCAAGCGCAGCGGGGAAAGCGCAGAGTTCTCAGCCCGCTTTGAGTCGGGTGTGCTCGCCGTTTGGGATGAACTGAATGACGCCCATCTTGGACTCTCGAATCGATTCCCCTACCGTTACGCTCAGCTTCTGAAGCCCCTTCTGAGCTTGAGCGGCCCAACGGCAGACGAAGGCTGGGTCAAACAATGGACTTCAGATCTCATCGACGCCTGCCAAGCCGAACTCCGCCATGTCCTGATTCAGCAGGCCCGCCTCGACAATGAGAAGTCTGCCGCACATGCGGAGCGCTGGATTCAAAAACTCGTCGGCACCGCCGAAACTCCCGTCCTAACGCCGAAAGGCTTCCTGCACTTCTGGATGGCCTGGGCCTTCATCAACCGAATCACCACCGAAGAAAACTGACCCATGCCCGCCTCTCATCTCATTGAACCCACCGACGTTCTCTTTTTCCGTGATGGCATACCCATGTCTGCCGGACAGGGACGCGGCTCCGGCAGCCGACTACCATTCCCCAGCACCCTGCATGAGGCCCTTCGTGCCAGTCTAATCGCCAAACATGGCCGCAGCGATAAAGAAGCCGCTTTCCGCCCCAAGGACGCACCCCGCCAGGGTGGTTGGCTCGGAAAGGCCAAATCCATTTCATCGAATGGAGGCTCGAAGGACTACCAATCCCTCCGCCTCACCGGCCCGTTGCCGTGGCACACGGAACACGGCCTTCTTCTCCCCGTCCCGCTGGATGCCGCTTTCAACAAGGAACAGACGTCCCTTCACCGCCTGAGCCTCCTGCAACAATCCACCGCCAGCGCCGGAGCCTTTGCACCAGCCTGCCTGCCCGTCGCAACCACGCCACCCGACAAGCATGGACAGCTTCAAGGCTGGTGGACAGTCGTCCAGTATCAGCGCTACCTCACCGGGGAAACGGATTCCAGCAAGAATGCCTTCGCCCCCATTCCCACGGATCAGCTTTGGTCTGCCGAGCACCGCATCGGGCTCGCCATAGAACCCGCAACGTCCTCGGCGCAGGAAGGTCAGCTCTTCGCAGGCAGCTACCTGCGCTTGAAAGCAAACGTTCGTTTTTGCTTCCAGGCACAGCTTGGCAACCCCGTCGCTTCAGAACAAGAAAACCTCGATTCGCTCGACTGGCTGCTACTCGGCGGAGACCGTCGTCTTGCCCGCCTTTGGCCGAAAAAGGAGGACGTTTATGGAGTCCTCCGCACGCCGCCTGTAGCACCCGCAAAAGACGGCCCCGTGCTGCTCAAGTGGAGCCTCATCACCCCCGCGATCTTTGCTCATGGAAGCCTGCCTGGCTGGTGCAAAGACAGCCGCAAAAACCGCTCTGATGGGCCTTTGCCCGATGGCCGCGTCTGCTTCGACCTCCCCGGTTCCGCCACCCTCATCTCCTGGTGCCTCGGCCGACCCCAGACTGTCACCGGCTGGGACGCCCTCAAGAACGAAGCCAAGCCCACCCAGCTCGCCGTGCCTGCTGGCAGCGTGTACTACTTTCTCTGCCAAGACACCTCTACGGCTACTAAATTAGCCGAGTATCTCCACTGGCGACCACGCAGCGATCATTACGGCGAAAAAGGCTGTGGCTACGGCCTGTGCAGCTACGACGCCCAACTCCACCCCACATCCCCGGACATCCGACAACTCGCAGATCTCATCTTCAAAGCCTAACCTTCAACACTCATCCTCCACCACTCATCCTCCATGCAAAAGCACCTCCTCACCCTCTACACCCGAACCCCGCTCCATGTCGGCTGCGGCACCAGCGTCGATGTCGTCGATCTCCCCATCATGCGTGAGCGCATCACCAAATTCCCCGTCATCCCTGGCAGCAGCCTGAAGGGCGTGCTTCTCCAGGCCGCTCGGGAGCACTTCGAAAACGGCACCCACGCCCGCAGCAAAGACGGCCTGCCTGCCGAAGCCAAGCTTCTCTTTGGCGGCATCGAAAAAGAGGGAGACACCCACAACTCCAACGCCGGCTGCGTCCAGATCATGGAGGCCAAGCTGCTCGCCTTCCCCGTACGTTCCCTCGCAGGCTGCTTCGCCTGGATCACCTGCCCCGCCGTGCTGGAGCGCTACAAGCGCGACACCGGAGCCAGCTTTGAAGTTCCGCAGCCACAGAAAGATAACGTCATCTCCGGCAGCGACCTTATCGCTGGCGGCCACGTCGTCCTCGAAGAATACGCGCTCACCATTGAGGCCGGGAAAAGCGTCAACGCAGTAGCCACCGCACTCCAAGACAGCACGAATGATCCGCTCTGGACAGCCAATCTCGAAAAGCGCCTCGCCATCGTCCACGACGAAAACTTCCAGCACTTCGTGACCACCTGCACCGAGGTCGTTACACGAGTGAAGATCGACCCCACAACCCGCACGGTGGATGGTGGAGCGCTCTTCAACCAAGAGAACGTCCCGTGCGAAGCTCTCTTCTACAGCGTGCTCAGCGTCGTCACCCCGCGCCGCAGTGGTGGTGATGCAGATGCGTACCTCCAGGCACTTTTGAAAGCTAATCCCACCCTCCAAATCGGCGGCGACGAAACCACCGGTCACGGTCTCTGCGAAATCCACTTCACCCCTCTCGCCTGATGAAAACCCTCGCTCAAATCCGCTCAACCAACGCCCTCACCGCCAGCAAAACACCCGGCATGGGAAAAGGTCAAAAAGGAGGTGATGCCATCTCCGGTTTCCCCATGCTCATCAAGACCGATGGCCTGCTCGCTGCCGCCGCTTTCGCCATCGAGACGAATCGAGAGGGCAAGGCAAAACAGGAAGGTGCTCGACATATCATCACGGCTGTGGCCCAACACCTCTCCAGCAAGAGCATCGAGATCTGTCAGGCTACAACCGCCAGCGATCTCGTAGATGAACTCTCGCGAGGAAATTCCACAAAACTTCGTCAGGCTACAGCCGAAGCGCTTGCTTACCTCGCCTATCTCAAACGCTACGCTTGATCGCCGCCATGATACTCGCCGCCTTGCCTGCCATCCCTCCGCTCCTCTCCCTGTGCAGTTCATGGAGCCTACAGCTAGATAAATTCAGTTTCCGTCGGAATGGCGAAGCTGAAGCCAAGACCGAAGCCTTGAAAGGTGCTATCAAGACTTATCAGCGCAGCAAAATCCAGCTCGAAAAAGCCGTCCAAAGCCGCCATGCATGGCTCAAGAGTCTCGCCACTCAGCACGGCACACGGCTCCTCACGGTTCGTCTCTACAGCACCAGTCCGCTCATCCTCCACCTGGGCCGCGCCAGCGTACTGGAAAACGTCGGCCTCTACTGTGAGCGCACTACCGGTCTGCCCCTTATCCCAGGCAGTGCGGTGAAAGGCGTGCTTAGCACTTGGGCCTGCTGGGAAGCCAATCAATCGGACGACGGTTCCTTTTCCGATCCTAAGGAATGGGAAACCCAGCGCAGCGCCTATCCCGCCGACCATGCTCGCCGCATCTTTGGCTGTGATGCTCAGAGCGGCTCCGAGAGCGCTGGTGAGGTCACCTTCCTCGGTGCCTGCCCCACTACCGTCCCCACCCTGGCACTCGATATTGTGAATCCGCATCATGACTGTACTGGGCGCGATCTCACCCGCCTCACACCCAGCGTCTTCCTTTGCCTGGAAGCAGGCACCGGATGGGACTTCACCTTCCTCGTTCGGGCAGGAACGCAAGATGCAGCGGCCCTTCTCACTACCACCGAGACATGGCTTCGTGAATGCCTCGCGCAGGTCGGTCTCGGGGCCAAGACCGCCGCTGGTTACGGACGCTTTAATGACAAGCCAACATCCCCCGGCGCTGCTTCAACGAAGGCATTCAACACTGCTGATGCTGCCCTCCAGGCCCAGGCAGCGACGGTCCTCGCCAGCGACTACAACGAGGTCATTTTCAAAAACACCGTCCTCGCCAAACTCACTCCTAGCTTGCTTGAGCAACTCAACAACGAGATCCCCAAGCTCAAGAAGCCCGAGAACGCCTCGTGGCTAGAAAAGCTCAAGCAGCAGTTCATCGGCAAAGACGCCAAAGACCTCCGCAAACGTCTCAAAGAGAAAACCTGGTTCCCCCAAGAATGGCTCCCTCCGCAACCATGAAGCCACTGCCCACCCACACCTTTGATTTTGAATTTCTGACCCCCTGCTTCAGCGGCACGGCGGAAGGCAAAAATGCCGACTCCAGCCTCCTGCGTGTCCCGCCCATTCGCGGGCACATCCGCATGTGGCACGTCAGCCTCTTCGGTGCCGCCGACGCCAATACTGTCTGGGGCAGCACGGCAGGCGATGGCTGCGGAAGCAAAGTCGGTGTAGCTTTGAAAACCAGCCCACCGGCATCCAAAACCACGGCGGAAATTCTCCCTCACAAAGACAATGCCAACCACCGTGGCCCCCGAGTTTCCCTTCCATCAGGAAGCCGCGCCACACTCATCCTTACCCGCCTTCCTGGCTGCACGAAAGATGATTGGGACCACGCAGAGAGGGCCACGAAGGTCTGGCTCCTCCTTGGCACCCTCGGCCTACGCTCCGCCCGCGCCGCAGGCAGCGTCTGGCCCAACGGCTCCTGGGTGCCTCAGGACACTGCCGCATTGAAGAGCGCTTTGGCAGCCCTGGGTTACAAACAGCCCGTTCAGCAGGTGGACAGCACCATCCTGTCTGACAAGCGCATGAGCTATGAGAAGAATGAAGCACTCAAGCTCCGTCATGCCGCTTCAGACACCGTCGGCGGCTCTTCACAATACTTCGGCGACATCAGACCTGCTCGAAAGCCTTCGCCCTTGAAGATGAAAGTAGCCCGTCTCGGTGGCAGCCCCGTACTTCTGCTCACCGGCCTCTCCGCAGCCGAAATGATCGCCGCCCACGGGAAACTCAGAGGCCACCCGCTCGGGGATGTGGCTTGGAATGGCGTCTGAGGCAATCACCCAATATTCTTGGACATCCGCCGCCGTGCCTTTTCGCCGCCATCGACGATTCTTGTTCCATGCAGCCCACCACTCTCATCCAGCTTATCAGCGAGCAGACCATGCCCAATCTCCTACCCGCCTTGCGGCTGAAACCTGCGCGGCTGGTGCATCTCGTCACGCCGAAGACGGCGGCGCGTTCGGCCTGGATCGCGGAGGCGGCGCGGCGTAGCGGGCAGTCGCCTGCTTTGGAGACGATCCAGCTCTCCGCCATGCCAGGCATTGCGGAGACCTATAACGTCATCAAGCAGGCCGTCGCCCAAGCACGCGAACACGGGCAGATCGCCCTCGTCAATTTCACTGGTGGCACCAAGCTTATGTCCATTGGTGCCTTCGCAGCGGCAACGGAACTGCGCACGCCCTCCCTATATGTGGACACGGATGACAAAGTCTTTGTTTCAGGCAAAACCGGCGACGGTCTGGCAGAGATGCTTGAGCAGGACTTCAGCTTCACCCCCCTGCGCAACTCACTGACCGTCGATGTCGTGGCCGTGGCGAATGGGCGGGAGCGAGTCACCGCGGGAAGATCTTGGAAACCGTATGCCGACCTGGCACACCATCTTCTCACGCATTCTGAGGAAGAGCGCGCCACCCACGAAGCAATCTTCGGCCACGGCGGCTGGCTTCCGGGTGGGCGAGAGCCACGTAAGCCGCAGGACTGGCTGCCCGTGCTGAATCGCGGGTTTATCCTGCCACCGGAAACTGCACGGCTAGCTGCTGATTGCTGTCTTGTGGAATCGGATGCCGCCGGCCTCAGCCATCTGAGCGCCGCCACCACCCAGCCCATGAGGGACCTTACCCAGGGCTACGTCACCGATTTTAATCGCGCCTACTTCAAAGCCTTGACCAACATCCAGCAGACCACGGCTTTCCTCACCGGAGCCTGGCTGGAAGTCAGTGTAATGCAGGCGGCAGAGCGTTCCGGGCTTTACCGGGATCTGCGCTGGTCCGTCAACGTGGGCGAGCGCGACGGTGCGGATCTGGAAGAAGACATCGTCGGACTCGATGGCGTGCAGGTGCTCTATATCAGTTGCAAGCGCGGCGGTGCCAAATCCCGGTTGCTGCCCCAGCTGGACGAGATGAACGCCCGCGCCCGCAGTATGGGCGGAAACTTCACCCGCCGCGTTCTCGCGATAGCCCTGCCACCTACGGGCTTCACCGACCGCAGTCTTCGCCAGCGGGCGCGGGAACTCGGCATCCGTATCATCACTGGTGATGATCTCAGGGCTGGCACCGCCTTTTCGGCACCTATCAAGCTATGACCCTCGACATATCTACTCTCTACGCCGCCACCAGCATTGCCAAGCTCGCTGACCTCCCCGTCTACGAATCTACAGTCCGAGCCACCGTGCCACCGGGCAGCGATGTCACGATCACGGGCGCTGGTCCCGTCTGGCTTTACCTCCGCCTTGCCCACACCCTGCACGGGATCGCCCGCCGCCTAACCTACCATTCCCCCGTTACTGGTCCCGTGGTCGTTTTTGATCACAATCCCTATTGAATAGGCTGAAGCTAGATATGCCTACCATCCTCTTGACCTTCCTTGGCACCGGCAACTATCAGCCATGTCGCTACCAGGTTGGTGATCACACTTCACCCGAGGAAACCTTCTTCAGTGTCGCCCTCGCCGGAATACTGAAACCGGAAAAATGCATCTGCATGCAAACCGACGCCTCAAGAGAAAAACACGGCTCACAACTTGCCGCTGACTTTGATCATGTAGGCATCCAACTCTCCTCCATGCCGATTCCCGAAGGCAAAGTTGAATCCGAATTGTGGATGATCTTCGAAGCCCTCACCGAACGCATCCCGCACGGAGCCACTCTGCACTTCGACATCACTCACGGCTTCCGTTCCCTTCCAGTCTTGGGCTTTATCGCCCTCAACTACCTGCGCATTACCCGCAATGTCACCATCGGCGGCCTGCACTACGGAGCCTGGGAGGCCCGGGACCCAAACAATCTAGCCCCAGCCTTCGACCTCACCCCCTTCTTAACATTGCTCGATTGGACCACCGCTGCCGAACAGTTTCGCGACACCGGTTCCGCGTTGAAACTTGCCGCCCTGCTCGCCAATACTCAGCAACAACTTTGGCAATCCACCATCCCCTCCCCCAAAGCCGATCTCCCCACCAAGCTCAAGTCCCTCGCGAGCGAACTCACCCGCGCTTCCCAGAACCTGCTCCTTTTACGCACCGGGTCTTTGTTAGAGAGTTCCTCTCGCTTGGACCAGGTCCTCCGCAGCGCCGAAGCAGACATCACCGGACATGCAAAACCCTTCCTTGAGGTGCTCAGCCCCGTGCGTGAAGAACTGTCCCGCTTCTCCGACACAGATCTCAAAACTCTTCGCGACTTGATCGTCTGGCTGGCAGACCGGGGTCAGACCGCCGCCGCCCTCACCCTCGCCAGCGAGTGGCTCACCAGCTACGCCATGGTCATGTCAGGAACACCGGTTCACCAAGCAAATCACACCACCAGAAAACCATACAGTCTTGCCATCGCCGTAATTGAGACACCGGAGATGCCACTGGAGGAAAACGTCATCGCCACTACCGCTCGCGATTGTGTCGCCGCACTCACCTCCAAGCTCCAGCCCATAGAGGTCGATCTCCTGAAAAAAGTCGCCAGCCAGATCCGCTCCGCACGCAATGACCTGAATCACGCCGGATTCAACGACCAACCGGCCACCGCCGCCACCCTCACTGCCCGCGCCATTGAAGTCGGTCAGATACTCGCCCAGCTCACTTTGCCATGACCACCCTCCTCGCTGTCACCGGCCTCTCTCCAGCCATTGTTACAGAGACCGTCTGGGCCCTCGCCAAAGAGAAGCCAAAGGTGCTGCCATCCCGGGTCATCTTCATCACCACTGGTATCGGCGCATCGAAGATCAAAGAGCAGCTTCACACTCCCCTCACCGCTTTTGGCGGACAGACCGCGTGGCAGGCCCTGCGTACTGCTTTAAAAGCCAAGGATGATGAACTCATCGCCGAAGAGCCGCGCCTCATCGGCATCGCCAACAAAAAATCGGGCACCTTCGATCCGCTGCCTGACATCCAGACTCCCGAGGAGAATGAGATCGCTGCCAGCTTCATTTTAGAGGAGGCGCGCCGCGTCACCATGAACCCGGACACGCCCCTCATCGCCAGCATCGCCGGCGGGCGGAAGACCATGGGCGCGCTCCTCCACGCCGCCGTCACTTTGCTGGGGCGGGAGACCGACCGGCTCACCCACGTCCTCGTTAGCCCGCCGTATGAGACCATGCCTGGTTTCTTCTTCCCCGACCAGCCCGGCCCTCCGATGAAAGATCGGGAGGGCAAAGAGCACCCCCCCGCCAAAGCCCGCGTCCAGCTTGCCGACGTGCCATTCGTTCCCCTACGCAACCGTTTTGATGACCTCCGCGAGATCCCCGGCAGCTTCACAGGCATGGTCAGAAAGTGGAGCAAGACACTAAAGACCGATGCCACCCGACGGATGCTTATCGAGATCAGCTACCCTAAAAAGACGCTCTGGGTGGATGACCAGCCTTTGAAGGTCGCAGGCAGAGCGCTTCCGGTCTTTCATTTCCTCCTCACTCGGCAGGAGCAAGGCCGCAGTCCCACCGACCAAAAAGAGGCCGCAGAACGGATGAACCGCTGGTTGAAAAAAGCTGACTTCATCCCCCTCGGAATCAAACCCAAGGAAGGCAGCATCACCGATGCCGCCATCCGCCACGACCTCAGCGAACTTCGGAAACCCCTGGCCAAACTTGGTTACTTCCTTCCTGACCGCTTCGGCCAAGAATTTCCCCCTTTCACGTTGCGGCTGCGCGAAAAAGAAACTGCCTCCCACTAATCCGTATATCCCTGGACATCGCTTAGAGGGCGTTGGTAGCGGCTCAAAGGTAGAGATTGCATCATGCAAGCTGCAACCCTCCCCGAAGCCGTCCTGGCGTTTGCTCAGAGGCTTGGATCAGGAATCTCCACCAGCCTCATCATCGTTTCGTCAGGCGCGCTTTGCCTGCTTGCCGCATGGCTCTGGCACCGCCGCCCATTAAAACGGCCGTGATCAACATCAACTCATAAGCTCTCTCCGCAAATGCCAACCCTCTGTGTCAACACCCCTGGCTGCAAAGTCCGGCTTGTTTCGGAAAGGCTTGAGATTCATGGCCCCGATCCAGAAAACGGTGCGGCCACCCTGCGTGTCGTCCCGCTTCGGGACCTTGACCGCGTCCTGTTGCACGAAAACTCTCAGATCAGCAGCGAGGCGCTTGCAGCACTTCTACGGGAGGAGATTGCCGTCGCCATGCTCAGTAGCAGCGGAAGGTTCCTCGGTGGCTTCCAGCCCACGATACCAGCCCAGGGAGCCTGGCGTGTGCGCCAATACAAGACCAGCCTCGACTCCGTGTTCACCCTGCAAATGGCGGGGCGCATCGTAACAGCCAAAATCTACAACCAACGGCGTGTGTTGCAGCGCATGGCCGCCAATCGCAGCCAGGACGCAAGCCAGCCCCTTGATGCCATCGGCGCGATTTTTAATGACTGCCCACGCGCGCGCAGCATTGATGAACTGCGGGGTTTCGAAGGAGCGGCGGCGGCGCTGTATTTCCAGCAATGGGCGGGTTTTCTGCCGCCTGCCTTTCCCTTCGAACGACGCAGCACACGTCCGCCGCTGAACCCGGTCAACGCCTGCCTTTCATTCGGTTCCACCCTGCTTTACCAGGAGATGGTCTCGTGCATCCACGCCTGCGGCCTTGATCCAGCACTCGGCCTCATCCACACCACCGAAGACAGAAGATGGTCCCTGGCACTCGACTTGATGGAACCTTTCCGACCCGTGCTCGTGGAGGCCCTGGCCCTTGACGTCTTCACCCATCAAATCCTTAACGAAAAGCACTTTCGTCCCCACGAAGGCGGCGTTTACCTCAATGATGAAGGCCGTGCCAAGTTTATCGTTCAATATGAGCGGAGGATGGAACGCCAGTTCATGAGCGAATGCGCCGGACACCGCACAACCCTGCGCCAGCAGATCGGGGCACAGGCCACCATGTTCAAGTCGGCCCTTGCCGAACCTGCCAAGTTTGAACCCTTCCTGATGAACTAAACTCAGGCATGATCGAGCCCCCCTGCATGTCCTGGTGGCACGAAGCCTTCGCGCCTCTTCCCTACGAACGCTCGGCCCCTGGAGAAAAACAAATGCTGACCCTTGTTGCCTACGACATCACCGATCCAAGGCGGCTGTCACGCGTCGCCAGGGTTTGTGAGGACTATGGGCTAAGGGTGCAATATAGCCTCTTCGAATGCCGCTTGGAAGAGACGGAGTTCGAAGATCTATGGCTCAAACTTCTTTACGAGATTGATGAGAAGGAAGACCGCCTGGTGGCCTACAAGATCGACGCCAAATCTGCCCGGCAGGTCATGACGGCAGGCACCATGGTTTGCTCGGAGAAGGTTGTATGCTATGTTGTTTGAATCGTGGTTTCCTGGCTACTGTTCCACAAAACCAGGTCGCGACCTGGCCGGGCCATGTCAGGCGTGGCTGCCGACCTGAACTCCAGCCAGGGGAAGGAAAGCCAATTTCATACCCGTCCATCATGCACGACTGTCAAAACACAGCTCCCGACCTGACGCCATATGGAACGTGCCTAGCATTGACAAAACCACCCCCAACAGGCATCAAAGCCCACACAGCCGAAAGGCATTGGAGACCATCAGCATCCGCGAGATATTCAATGCGGGTAGGAATGGCATCAAAGCCCACACAGCCGAAAGGCATTGGAGACGGCGGCGGTGACGGTGATGTTCTTTTTCATATGTTTGGGGCATCAAAGCCCACACAGCCGAAAGGCATTGGAGACGAAAGGCAGCCTCGCGAGTGGCGAGGCTGGCGGCGTCGTGGCATCAAAGCCCACACAGCCGAAAGGCATTGGAGACTGGTGGTGGGATGGCGAAGCCGGAAAACATGGGCACCGGCATCAAAGCCCACACAGCCGAAAGGCATTGGAGACGAAAGGTTTTCTTTCATGGTTTTATAGTAGCGAGTTGGGCATCAAAGCCCACACAGCCGAAAGGCATTGGAGACAAGAAGGATTTATACTTGCCATCTTGCGTCTTGAATGTGGGGCATCAAAGCCCACACAGCCGAAAGGCATTGGAGACACCAAGATATTTATAATGCACGCGAAATTCGCTTGGTGTGGCATCAAAGCCCACACAGCCGAAAGGCATTGGAGACGATTTGATTTCTTCTTTCATAGGGAAATTATTTAGACTGGCATCAAAGCCCACACAGCCGAAAGGCATTGGAGACGGGCCAAAGTGTTTTAGCCATTTCGAATTCTACTGGGGCATCAAAGCCCACACAGCCGAAAGGCATTGGAGACGCCTGACAAGGAGGGCCGCATATACTGCGGCGGCATCGGGCATCAAAGCCCACACAGCCGAAAGGCATTGGAGACCAACCCGTTGAACGACGGCGCGCATGGCCGTCTTGATGGCATCAAAGCCCACACAGCCGAAAGGCATTGGAGACCCTCGGCGAGCTGGTGGAGCTTCTCTGCGAGAACCATCACGGCATCAAAGCCCACACAGCCGAAAGGCATTGGAGACGGGCTGAGGGGTTTGATGGTAGGGTCGTTCTTCATGGTGGGCATCAAAGCCCACACAGCCGAAAGGCATTGGAGACTCGTCAGCGAGGCGGGTGGCCTCGTCAATCTCCGCGACGGCATCAAAGCCCACACAGCCGAAAGGCATTGGAGACGGACTGCCACACGCCGAGCATGCTGCCGCTGAAATCCAGGCATCAAAGCCCACACAGCCGAAAGGCATTGGAGACCCGCCGGGTAGCAGATATGCTCCTCGAAGCAGTCGCCGTGGCATCAAAGCCCACACAGCCGAAAGGCATTGGAGACTAGTGTGTTTGTTTTTGGGTTTCAGGGTGGCAGGGTTGGCATCAAAGCCCACACAGCCGAAAGGCATTGGAGACACGAGGGCGGCGGCGGCCTCAACCCGCTGGGTGGAGGTCATGGCATCAAAGCCCACACAGCCGAAAGGCATTGGAGACCGGCCCGGAGAAGTTCGGCTTCGGTTTCGCGTGAGAAGGGCATCAAAGCCCACACAGCCGAAAGGCATTGGAGACAACCTGTCGAGCGTTTTTGATTTCATCCTGGACCTCACGTTGGCATCAAAGCCCACACAGCCGAAAGGCATTGGAGACAGGCTTCCAGGATTTCGGCGTCGGTGTAGTCGTGTCGGGGGCATCAAAGCCCACACAGCCGAAAGGCATTGGAGACACGTCGCCCCAGAACAACGGGTTGCGCAGTTCGTCCACGAGGCATCAAAGCCCACACAGCCGAAAGGCATTGGAGACACGACCACCGCATAAGGGAGTCCTCCGTTGATTTTATCGGGGCATCAAAGCCCACACAGCCGAAAGGCATTGGAGACAACCGGAGGGAAGCCACTGTGCTTACAATCTTTTCCTTGAGGCATCAAAGCCCACACAGCCGAAAGGCATTGGAGACGGCGCAATGCCTTTTTAACATTGCTAAAAACGTAACGGGGCATCAAAGCCCACACAGCCGAAAGGCATTGGAGACGCAGGGCTTGCCTCTCCTGGCCTGAACCTGGCGGCACACGGGCATCAAAGCCCACACAGCCGAAAGGCATTGGAGACTCGCTTCGGGTATTTCGTGCGCTTCGGGTAAGCCATCCCATGGCATCAAAGCCCACACAGCCGAAAGGCATTGGAGACACCACCGGGATATCGAGCCCGTCATGCTCCGCATGTACGGCATCAAAGCCCACTCAGATGAAAAGCACTACAGACAAGCTCCAGTGTGGCGAGAAAGGCGATCATCGGAGAGACTGGGAATGAATGCCCAATGTCCAGGGGACAATGACCAAAGAAGTGGCACAGTCACTTTGCCAGCACCAGATGCCCGCCGCAGTGCATGACCTGGCAGTTCTGGCCCAGCCTTTCGCAGGCGGCGGCGAACTCGGCGGGGGACTCGGTGTTGAAGGTGAACATGTCGTAGTGACAAGGCACCACCAGCCGCACCCCGCAGGCCCTGGCAAGCGCGGCCGCCTCGGTGCCGTTGAGATTGCCCGCGACCCGGCGCTCCGGCTTGTTGCCGTTGATCGGCAGCAGCATCAGATCGCAGGCGGCGGGCTGCAGCACAGGCACCAGCCCCTCATGCCAGAGGGTGTCGCCGCTGTGATACACGGTGAACCCACCGCGCTGAATCAGGAAGCCCAGGTAATGACAGCGTCCCAGGCCATCGCGCTTCACGTCGTTGTGCGCGGCGGAGATGCCAGTGATGCGCCAGCCATGCAGTTCGAGCACCTCCCCGGCGTCCAGCCCTTGCAGCGTCATCGGCGCATCGCCCAGCCGATTGCGCGCCTCGCCTAAAATCGGATGCGGGAGCACCAGGGTGAGGCCGGGATTTGAGGCCGCCATCGGCACCAACGTCGCGGCGTCGAGATGATCCGTGTGAATGTGGCTCGCGGTGACCAGGCGGATGTCCGTCAGCGCCCCGGGCTCCAGGCAGCGCTCGGTCATGCGGACGTGCGGCTTGTCCGTGGCGGCATACTTGAGCGTCAGCGAGTCGGACAGGTAGGGGTCAAGCAGCAGCCTGGAACCCGCCTGCTGCAGGAGAAAGCCGCTCTGCCCCAGCCACCAGACATGCAGGCGGTCATCGTCGGGGTCCACCGAGCGGACATCGGCCAGCAGTTCCTCTCCTTTTTGTTCGGCGGCGATCATGCGGCTTCAAAGCGACTTCCGTACGATCTCCACGCCGGCCACCAGGCTGGCCAGCTTCTGCTTCGCGGCCCAGCGCGCCGTCTGGCTCAGGCCGCAGTCAGGCGCAAACACCAGCCGGTCCGCCGGGGCATGCTGCAGGCAGGCGCGCACCGCGTCGGCCACCTGCTGCGGCGTCTCGACGTGGTAGCTCTTCACGTCAATCACCCCCACTGCCACGTCCGTGCGCTTGGCGATCTCGCCGATGACCTCCAGCTCGGCATACTCGCGGTTTGCCATCTCGACATGCACTTCATCACAGTGCAGGTCGAGGAAGGCCGGGAACAGCGGCGCGTAACGGCGCCAGCCCACGGAATGCCCCTTGAAGTTGCCGAAGCAGAGGTGCGTGCAAAGCCGCGTGCGGCCCCGGGCCGGCTCGACGGTGCGGTTGAAGATGTCCACAAAGCGGCGCGTGTCCTCCTTGTAGCCATAGCAGCTCATGCTCGGCTCATCGACACAGATCTCCTGCGCTCCGGCGGCGATGAGGTCGTCGATCTCCTGGCGCACGATGGGCAGCAACGCCTCGGTGACGGCGTAGCGGTCGGGATACTGGGCGTTCGGCGCCAGACGACCGCTGAGGGTGAAGGGACCGGGCACGCTGACCTTGAGCGTCTTCCCGCAGCCACCCGCCAGACGCTGGAGGCGCTTGAACTCCTCAACGGCCCCGAGGCCGCGGGGCGCGCGCAGTTCACCGACAATCGCATGCTTGCCGCGCTGGTCATGCGCCGGCGGGCCGAAGCGTCGTGGACTGGCCGGCTCCAGGGCGATGCCCTCGATGAAGCCGTAGAACGACAGGTTGAAGTCAAAGCGCGTCTGCTCGCCGTCGGTGATCACGTCCAGGCCGGAGGCTAGCTGGTCCTGAATGGCGACCATGGCCGCATCGTCCTGCATTTCCGCCACATCCGCGCTGCCAAAGCGGTCGAGGTGACCGGTGGCGAAATCCAGCCAGCCAGGAAAGGGATAGCTGCCGATGACGGTGGTGCGAAGGGGACGGGACTTCATGAGGGGAGGCTAGGCCATGGGCCGTCCTCCCGTCAAACCCATGCCGCAAACTGCAATTCACGCGGCTGGAAAATGCCAGAGAAGCACTGCCAGTTAGGCCGCTACACAGGACCGCCGAACCACGTATGACTCTGTCGATGCGCCACCTTCTCCTGCTTGCCTGCCTCTGCCCTCCCGCCTTCGCCCTCAGCCTTGCCGAGGCGGAAAAGATCGCACCGGTGCCGGATCTGGCCCGACATGGCGGCGCGGTCTTTGCCGACCTTAACGAGGACGGTCACGAGGACTTGATGGTTTCCAACCAAGAAGGTTATGCCGTCTACCTCTTCAACCCCACCGAGAAGAAGAACGTCCAGTGGGACCGCGGCTGGTCCAACGTCCTGCGCGAAGGCAGGCCCGGCGATGCCAACAGCCTGCCCGACCTGACCGGGGCCAGCTTCAAGGACGGCGTGCTCATCACCGCCGACGGCAGGACACGTCTGCGCCGCGGGGAGCTTCTGCGTGTTCCAGGACCCGCCCCGCTGCCGCCCGCCGAGGCGCTGAAATCCATGAAGGTGAAGCCCGGCTGGAAGATCGAACTCATCGCCCATGAGCCCCTCGTCCAGGATCCCGTCTTCATCGATTGGGACGAACAAGGCCGCGCCTGGGTGGTCGAGATGGGAGACTATCCCTTCGCTCCCGGCGAAAAGACGAACGACGGCAAGGTCGGTCAGGACAAGGTCTCCGACCTTCAGACCGGCCGCGTCAAGATCCTCACCGACACCGACGGCGACGGGCGCTACGACAAGGCCTCGCTGTTTCTCGACGGCCTGCGTCATCCCACCGGTCTCGCCTGCTGGAAAGGCGGCGTCTTCATCTCCGCCATCCCGGACATCTTCTACGCGAAGGACAGCGACGGCGACGGACGCTGTGACGAGCGCGAGTCTTGGTTCAGCGGCTTCACCGCCGGCAATCCGCAGCATCTCGTCAACGGCTTCTGCTGGGGGCTCGACGGCTGGCTCTACGGCGCCAACGGCGACAGCGGCGGCGATGTGGTCGTGGTGAAGACAGGCGAGAAGATCAAGCTCGGCACCAACGACTTCCGGTTTCACCCGGTCACCGGCAAGTTCGAGCTGGAGGCCGGGCGTTCCCAGTATGGCAAGTGGCGCGATGATTTCGGCAACTGGTTCGGCAACAACAACAGCACCATAGGCTGGCATTACTTCCTGCCCATGCGCTGGCTGGAAAAGCATCCCGACCGTGTGACGGCAAAGCTGCGCGAGGTCACCAACGATGACAAGACCGTGCACACCATCAGCCCGCCGGTCCGCCGCTTCAACTGGGCCAGCGCCACCAACACCCTCACCTCCGGCTGCTCGCCCATGCCCTGGTTTGACGGCGAGAAGCACGCGCTGCTCATCTGCGAACCCGCCAACAACCTGGTGCACCGCGAGGTGCTGGATCACAGCAAGCTGCCCATTTCCAGCCATCGCCATCCCGACGATGCCGCCGATGAATTCCTGGCCAGCACCGACAACTGGTCGCGCCCCTCCATGGCCCGCCCCGGGCCGGACGGAGCCATCTATGTGGTGGACATGTATCGTCTGGTTCTTGAGCACCCCGAGTGGATTCCTGCGGACATCGCGAAGGGTGTCGATCTGCGCGGCGGCGAAGACAAGGGGCGCATCTACCGGCTCAGCGGACCTGGCACCACGGCCAGCGAAGTCCCGCTGCTCAAGGATCCCGTGCGCGCCCTGCGTTCCGGCCATCGCTGGACCCGCGACACCGCCCAGCGCCTGCTTCTGGAGCGGCAGGACAAGGCGGCTGTTCCTGCGCTGATGAAAAACGTCAACGATGCAGAGCTGCCGCTGGCAACCCGCCTGCAATCCGCCTGGACGGCCGCGCTTCTGGAGGATTCACAGCGTAACGAACTGTGGTCCCTGCTGAAGTCAGGCCACCCGCAGACGCGGGGCGCAGCCCTGGTCGCCGCCGGCAGCGATGACATCCATCCTGATGAACTCGCCTCCTGGTTTCCCAAGGCCGGATCAGCCAAGCCCGTGGCCCAGGCGCCGGCCATCACGAACAGCAACGCCGACCGCCAGAAGGTCGTGAAAAGGTATGTCACCGAGGTCGCTCAGCTGAAGGGCGACGCCAGGCGCGGCGAACAAGTTTTTGCGAAAGCCTGCATCGCCTGCCACAAGCTCGGCAGCCAGGGCGTCGAGGTCGGACCGGACCTCGCCACCATCGCCAGCAAGCCCGCCGACCAGATCCTGGAGGCCATCTTTGATCCCAACCGCGCCGTGGAGCTGCGCAACGCCTCCACCCAGGTGACCCGCACCGACGGCTCGATCCTGCTCGGCCTGCTAAGTTCTGAAACGCCGTCGAGCATCAACCTGCGCCTGCCCGGCGGTGTCGACGTGCCTGTCCCGCGCAGCCAGGTCAAAAGCCTCAAGACGCTCAGCACCTCACTGATGCCCGACGGCTTCGAAAGCCTGCTGACAGCGCAAGATGCCGCCGACCTGCTGACACGCATCACCGGCCGGTGAGAGTTGCTCCAAACACCTGCAGCAGCCACGCCAAGTCTTGCCCACCTCCCCGGCCTGCGCTAGGCAGGGGGCCATGCAGCCCCGGATCACCAGCACCAGCAACGAACGTGTCAAGCAGGCGCGGCGTGTGCGTGATGGACGCGAACCCGGCCTGATCCTGGTCGAGGGGCTGCGACTTGCCGAGGAGGCTCTGCGCTCGGGCATCGCGGTGGATTTCGCCCTGCTGGCCTCCACGCGCTCGGAGGACTCCCGGCTCGAAGCCCTGGCCCGGCAGATCGAGCAGTCCGGTGCCACGGTGCTGTGGTCGAACGACGAGGTGCTGCACGCCATCAGCGACACGGTGCAGAGCCAGGGTGCGCTGCTCATTGCGAAGCGCCCGCTGCTTAACGCCGAGCGCCTGTTTCTCAAAAACCCCACCCTGCTCCTGGCCCTCGACCGCATCCAGGATCCTGGCAACATGGGCACGCTGCTGCGCACGGCCGAGGCCGCAGGGGTGGGCGGCATCCTGGTGCTCGGCGACAGCGTGGACGTGTTTTCGCCCAAGGTTCTGCGCAGCTCGATGGGCTCCGCCTTCCGGCTGCCCGTCATGACCGGCGTCTTGCCTAACCAGCTTTTGGAACTGCGTGACAGGCATTCGCTGCAGCTCGTCGCCGCCGCCGGGGAAGGCGAATGCGACTACTGCGACCACGACTGGCGGCGCCCCACCATCCTGCTTCTCGGCAACGAAGGCCGCGGCGTCTCCCCCGATCTGCTGAGCCGCTGCGACCAGCGCCTGCGCATCCCCATGGCCAACGGCGTCGAGTCCCTGAACGTGGCCGCCGCCGGCGCGGTGATGCTGTTTGAAGCCGCACGCCAGCGCCGCTGACGGTGGCACAAAAAACCGGCCCTCCCTCAAGAAGGGCCGGTTATGACTTTTAGTTCGGCGCACCGGATCAAACCACCACGTTCACGAGCTTGCCGGGAACGACGATGACCTTCTTCACCGGCTTGCCTTCCATGAACTCCTGAACGCGCGGGCTGGCGAGGGCGATCTTTTCGATCTCCTCCTTGCTTGCGGCGACAGGCACGCGGGCCTTGTCACGCAGCTTGCCGTTGACCTGGAACACGACCTCCACCTCGTCCTCAATGAGCGCGGCGGGATCGTAGGCAGGCCAGGTTTCATCGCTGAGGAAACCTGGGGCGGCCAGGGCCGGGAACCTGGCGCGGATCTGCTGGTTCAGTTCCTCGGCCAGGTGAGGGGCAAAGGGGCTGAGCACCTTGAGGAAGGTGACGATGGCGGCGGCAGGCTTCACCTCCGCGCCGGTGAAGGCGTTGGTGCAGACCATCATCTGGCTGATGGCGGTGTTGAAGCTGAGCTTCTCGATGTCCTCGCCGCACTTCTTGATGGTTTCGTGCAGGGCCTTGGTAAGCTGTTTGTTCGCGGGCACGTCCTGAAGCGCTGCGGAGACGCTCCAGCTGCCTTCCTCGTTCTGCTCCATGACCAGACGCCAGACGCGGGCGAGGAAGCGATACACGCCCTCGACGCCCTTCATGCTCCAAGGCTTCACCTGCTCCAGCGGGCCCATGAACATCTCGTAAAGGCGCAGCGCATCAGCGCCATATTCGCGCACAACGTCGTCGGGATTCACCACGTTGCCGCGGGACTTCGACATCTTTTGTCCGTCCTCGCCGAGGATGAGCCCCTGGTTCACCAGACGCTGGAAGGGCTCCGGTGTGCTGACATAGCCAAGATCAAAGAGCACCTTGTGCCAGAAGCGGGCGTAAAGCAGGTGCAGCACGGCGTGCTCGGTGCCACCGACGTAGAGATCGACGCCGCCGGGCTTGCCGCCGCCCATCCAATACTTCTCCGCCGCCTCGCCGACGAAGCGCTCGCTGTTCCGAGCATCGCAATAGCGCAGGTAATACCAGCACGACCCCGCCCACTGCGGCATGGTGTTAAGCTCACGCTTCGCAGTGGCGGAATATTGAACCCAGTCGGTGGCCTTGGAGAGCGGCGGCTCGGGCGTGCCGGTGGGTTTGAAGTCTTCCAAGGTCGGCGGCAGCAGCGGCAGCTCGCTTTCGGGAATGCTGCGATGCTGACCGTCCTCCCAGACGATCGGGAAGGGCTCGCCCCAGTAGCGCTGACGGCTGAACAGCCAGTCGCGCAGCTTGAAGTTGGTGGTGCCTTTGCCGAGGCCTTTTTCTTCGAGCCAGGAGGCGATCTTGTGCTTGGCCTCCAGCGTGGGCAGTCCGTCAAGAAAGCCGCTGTTGAACGCAATACCATCGTTCGCGTAGCATTCGCTTTCCGACCATTCAATGGCTGTGCTTTCAGGCCCAACATTCAGTGAGTGCCAAACAACCCCTTTCGCAGGATCTGATGCGGCGGCTGTCTGCTCTGGCACTTTCCTTCCAACAACTGAAATCACGTTAAGTCTGAATTTCTTCGCGAACTCAAAGTCACGCTCATCATGCGCGGGCACGGCCATGATGGCGCCGGTGCCATAGCCCATGAGGACGTAGTCGGCGATCCAGATGGGGATGCGCTCGTTGTTCACCGGATTGATGGCGTAAGCGCCGGTGAAGACGCCGGATTTCTCCTTCGCCAGCTCGGTGCGCTCCAGGTCGCTCTTGCGTGCGGTCTTTTCGCGATACTCCTCGACGGCGGCGAGTTGCTCCTCCGTCGTGATTTCGTCCACGAGGCGATGCTCGGGCGCGAGAACCATGTAAGTGGCTCCAAAGAGAGTATCAGGACGCGTCGTGAAAACGGTGATCGTTTCGTCAATGCCATCGACCTTGAAGGTGACATGCGCCCCTTCGCTGCGGCCGATCCAGTTGCGCTGGAGCAGCTTGATGCTTTCCGGCCAGTCGAGGCCGTCGAGCTCGTCGATGAGGCGCTGGGCGTAGGCGGTGATGCGCAGCATCCACTGGCGCATGGGGCGGCGCTCGACGGGGAAGCCGCCGACTTCGCTTTTGCCGTCCACGACTTCTTCATTGGCGAGCACCGTGCCGAGCTGCGGGCACCAGTTCACCGGCGCTTCGCTGACGTAGGCGAGGCGGCGATGGTCAATCTCCTCGCGTGACAGGCCCTGGGCCTCCAGTTCGCTGACCGGGTGCGCCTTGCCGTCGTCGCCGACGTAGCTGTTGTAGAGCTTCAGGAAGATCCACTGCGTCCATTTGAAGTAGCCGGGGTCGGTGGTGTTCACCTCGCGGTCCCAGTCGTAGGCAAAACCGAGGGACTTGAGCTGCTTGGTGAAATTGGCGACGTTCGCCTCCGTGGTGACGCGAGGATGCGTGCCAGTTTTGATGGCATACTGCTCGGCGGGCAGGCCGAAGGCGTCCCAGCCCATCGGGTGCAGCACGTTGAAACCGCTCATCTTCTTGAAGCGGCCGATGATGTCCGTGGCGGTGTAGCCCTCCGGGTGGCCGACGTGCAGTCCGTTGCCGCTGGGATAGGGGAACATGTCGAGCACGAAGTACTTCGGCTTCGAGGCATCGAAATCGGCATCGCCGGGGTTGGGCGTGCGGAAGGCCTTCTTCGCCTCCCACTCGCCCTGCCACTTCGGTTCAAACTCGGAAAAGGGGAAGGCTTTGCGCTGCTCGCTGGACATAGGGGGGCGGAAGAAGGCGAGATGGGGCGGGTGGTCAAGGTGGGCTTCAGCATCCGCTCGCCCGGGTTTCCCGGCCCCGCCTGTCCCAAAAATACCGGAAGCCATTCAACCCAGGGCTGGAAGAAGGCCGCCAGCCCTGCTTTGTCTGGCCTTCGCAACCCTCCCCTTCCCAGACCCAGCCATGTCCACCACACCAGCCTCCGTCCCCACCGTGAAACTCGCCCTCGTCGGCGCCGGCATGTTCGGCGGGGATGTCCACCTTCGGGCCTACGCCGACCTCCAGCGCTTCGGCATCGCCGGCCAGCTCGCCCGCGTCGGCCTGGATGAGCACTCCCGCGACCTGGCTCCGGTGAAGTTTGACCTGGTTGCCGTGGCCACACGCTCCGAGGCCTCCGCGAAGAAATCCGCCGCCGCCTTCAAGGAAATCACCGGCCATGAGCCGAAGTGCTACCACGGCGCCGAGCCCTGGAACGACATCCTGCGCGACTTCCCCGACCTGGACGTCATGGCTGTGGCCACGCCGGACCATCTTCACACCCAGCCCATCCTGGCGGCGCTGAGCAAGGGCGTGCATGTGCTGACTGAGAAGCCCATGTGCCTCACCACTTCGGAGGCGGACGAGATCATCGACGCTGCGAAAGCGGGAAACCTGATCGTCGGCGTGGACATGCACAAGCGCTACGACCCCGACCACCTGCGCATCCGCGACGACATCCAGAACCGCATCGGCGCGCCCCTTTACGGAACGGCCTACCTGGAGGAGCCGCTGGAGGTCAGCACCAGCACCTTCAAGTGGGTGGAAAGCAGCGATCCTTTCAGTTATGTCGGCCCGCACTGGACCGACCTCATCTTCAGCTACTACAAGTCGAAGCCCGTCAGCCTCACCGCCGTGGGCCAGAAGAAGCGGCTCGTGCGCGACGGCATCAACGCCTTCGACGCCGTGCAGGTGCGCGTGGACTTCGACAACGGCATGTCGATCAACTTCCACAACAACTGGATCACGCCCGCCGACTTCGAGGGGCCCGTGAACCAGGGGCATGAAATCGTCGGTGCCGACGGCAAGGTCGAGAGCGACCAGCAGTACCGCGGCTTCCGCTGGTGGAACGCCGGCGGCGGATCGCGCACAAGCAACAACCACTTCACCCGCGACGTGCTCCGTCACGACGGCAGCAAGGCCTACATTGGCTACGGTGTCGACAGCCTGACCGTGGCGCTGGTGGCCGTCTGCCGAGTGAAGTTCAACGGCGCGCGCCGCGACGACGTGGCCCACCTTTACCCCACCGCCGAGGAGGCCCGCATCACCTGCGCCATCGTCGACGCCGCCGCGCGGGTGCGCGACCTCAACTTCAAATACATGCAGGAAGGCAAGGGCGCGACCGTGACGGCGCGCTTTGGCGAGGACGGCATCACCATCATCGACCCGAATTCGCCGACGGTGTTCCAGAGCATCTACGGCAGGCCCGTCTGACCACCGGAGCGCGCAGAGAACCGATTCAATTCAAGCCCGCCATGCCGATGAGGTGGCGGAGCAGATCCTCCTCATGCAGCAGGCCTGAAGGCAGACCGTCGGCGTCATGCACCAGGCAGAGGGAACGGCCGCGCTTGCGCAGACGCTGCAGGGCGGCCAGGGCGCTGTCGTTTTCATGCACCACATCGAGCGTGCGCATGTGCTGCCGCACCAGCCGGTCAGCCGGAAGCTTTGCAGGCAGAGTGCTCAGGTCGATCACCCCCGTGAACGCGCCCTTGTCACCAATCACAGGCAGCGTGCCCGTGCCATGCTCACGGGCCAGGATCAGGGCGCTCGACAGAGGCAGGTCGGGCGACAGGGCGACGCTTCGGGCCAGAGGGCGCATGAGGTCGGCCACCTTCAGCCGCCGATAGCCCAGCACCTGCTCAACCAGATGCGTGGCGCCGGGCGCAAGCTGCCCCATGCGCTGCAGAGCCCTCGCCTGCTGCCGGACATCTTCGCGTCCCACCGAATCACCAACAGCCCCCGGCACACTTTCTCCAGGCGACTTCCGACGGTCAAAAAGCCGGAACAACGGACGGCTCAATCCCACAAGATGAACCAGCGGCGACAGAGCCCGGATGCAGCGGAAGGGGTAGCGGCGGAAGAGTTTCTTGGGCAGGATTTCCAGCCCGATCAGGAAGACCGGCAGGGCCAGCAGGAAGGCCGTGAAATAGCCCCATTCCCCGGAGACCTTCACCAGCTTCCAGGAGATGATCAGGAAGGCGACCAGGTTGGTGACATGGTTGGCCACCGTGATTCCGCCCAGCAGCGCGTCACGATCCTCCAGCAGCGGCAGCAGCCGGACGGCGCGGCGATCCCCCGCCCTGGCGGCATGGCGCACGCGCACACGGCTGACCGCCAGCACCGCACTTTCCAGGCCGGACAGGGCGAAGGAAAGAACGAGGGTCAGAAGCAGGAGAAGGGTCCAGGACATTCGACGACGGGATCAGGAATTTTCAGGCTCGGTTTCTTCTGGCAAGGCAGCAGACCTGGCGTGGTGCAGCCTCAGCTCCACCTGAAGAATCCGGGCTCGCACGGCACGGCGGACCTTGAGATCCGCTCCCGGCACCTGGATGCGCTCGCCTGGCTTGGGAGCATGACCGAGCTGGTTCAGCACGAAACCGCCGATCGTGTCGATGCCCGCCGCAGGCAGGGACAGTTCGAGTTCCTGGGAGACATCCTCGATCCGGGCCCCGCCATCCACCAGGTATCGGCCGTTGCCGAGATCACGGACCTCCCCCGCCTCGCCCTGCCAGGGAGCCGCCTCATAGAGCAGCCAGTCGGCGATTTCCTCCTGGCTGACCATGCCCTCCAGCCCCCCGTATTCATCGACGATCAATACCGGCAGGACCGTGTGCTGGAGGTGCTTTTCGAGGGCGTCCAGCACCGGCATGGTTTCGGGCACGAACGGCACATGGGTGATCATTTCCTGCCAGGCAGGACGCCCCGCCAGCCGCCAGGCCTGGGTGTCGATGACGCCCACCACCACATCCGGCGTCTCCCCATAAATGACCACAAACCGCCCCGCCGACTGATCCAGCACCACGGCGGCACGGGAGGAAGCGTCTTCAGCGCTGAGCAGGGCAAGATCCACCCTCGGCACCATGCAGTCCCGCACCGTCAGGCGCTCGATGTCCAGGGCCTCGCGGATGATTTCCGCCTCGGCGGGGTCGATCAGCCCCTGCTCCTCGCGCATTTCCACCAGGGTTTCGAACTCCTCACGGGTCATCGGCACCCGGGTTTTCACCCGGCTGGGGACGAGCCTTTGGATCAGGGAATCCGTGGCCTGGTCGGCCAGCTTCGCCAGGGGATCGAGCACCGAGCGCAGGGGATTGAGGAGGCGCAGGCTTCCCAGCAGCACGGCGGAGGGCGACCAGGCGGCCAGGAACTTCGGCATCACATCCCCGACCAGCACCGTGCCGGCGAACAGGATGGGGGCGGTCAGCCAGGGCTGCCAGCCCAGGGTCCGGAAGGGGCCTGAAACCAGATGCAGCCCCAGGGCGGCCAGGGCGAGGTTCAGGGTGGCGGAAAGCAGCAGCGTGCGATGCAATTGGACGAAGGGATTTGCCGTGATGCTTCGCAGCTTCCGTGCCACCCCGCCTTCACCGGCACGCTCCAGCCTTTCCTCCAGGTCCCTGGCGGAGTGAATGGCCGTCTCCGTGGCGGAAATGACCGCCAGAAGAAGGAGGAGGAACAGGTAGAATAACCCGGAAACAAACAGGGACACGAGACGGGAAAGGTCAAGAATGCCCGCCCCGTGTCAAGGCAAGCGGCGGGCAGGAACCCTCTGAACGGGCAAATTCCCCTTTGCAGACCGCCAAACCCCGCTACTCTGCGCGCCCTTTTTCCCTCCCCCCACATGGCCGAACCGAAAAACACCCTCCGCCTTGGCCTGCCGAAAGGCAGCCTCCAGGAGCCGACGCTTGAGCTTCTCAAGCGCGCGGGATTCAACATCGTGGTGTCCTCCCGTTCCTACCGTCCGACCGTCGATGACGATGAGCTGGAGCTGCGCCTGCTCCGCGCCCAGGAGATCGGCCGCTATGTGGACCACGGATTCCTGGACTGCGGCATCACCGGCAGGGACTGGATCGCCGAAAACAACGCCGTAGTCGAGGTCCTGACCGACCTCCGCTACTCCAAGGCCACCTCCAAGCCCACCCGCTGGGTTCTCGTGGTGCCGGAAGACTCCCCCATCAAGTCCGCCAAGGATCTCGAAGGCAAGCGCATCGCCACCGAGGCCGTGGACATGACCAAGGCATACCTGGCCAAGCATGGCGTCAAGGCCGAGGTCGAGTTCAGCTGGGGCGCCACCGAGGTGAAGGTTCCCGAACTCGTCGATGCCATCGTCGACATCACGGAGACCGGCAGCTCCCTGCGCGCCAACAAGCTGCGCATCGTCGACACCCTGATGGAGAGCTACCCTCAGTTCGTCGCCAGCAAAAGCGCCTACGCCGACGCCTGGAAGCGCGAAAAAATGGAGACGCTCGTCCTGCTCCTCAAGGGCGCCCTGGAGGCCCGCGACAAGGTTGGCCTCAAAATGAACGTTCCCGCCGCCTCCCTCGGCGAAGTCGTCCAGACCCTGCCGAGCGAACGCTCCCCGACCGTCTCCCAGCTTGCCACGCCTGAATGGGTGGCCGTGGAGACCGTCATCCCCGAATCCGTCGTCCGCGTGATCATTCCGCGGCTCAAATCACTGGGTGCCGAAGGCATCGTCGAGTACCCGCTGAACAAAATCGTCCACTAACGGACCCAACCCACAACAACCCGAGAACACCACCAACATGGGATCGCTCAAAAAGCGCAGAAAGACGAAGATCAACAAGCACAAGCGCAAGAAGCGCATGCGCGCCAACCGCCATAAGAAGCGTTTGCGCTACAAGTCGTAACCGTTAGCCTCGACAGCATGATCTGCCTCCGCCCCGCGAAAAGAGCCATTCGATTCGCCGGCGGAGGCTTTTTGTCCTTTCCAGGCCCGAGCACACTCCTTGGCCTCCTTCTGCCATTCGCCTTCACGGGCCTTCATGCTGCGGAGCGTGCCGACCTATCCCTGCCCCGGATCAAGCCACCGCCGACCGATCTGCAGCTCAGGACCGAGGACTCCGCCATTGCCGAGGCCATGGCCCACTACGCCACGGCCCTCCAGCTTGAAAGCGCCGGCAAGATGCGGGAGGCGCTCACCCATTACAGGGAAGTGGCGAAGGCCGACCCGGCCAACAACACGCTCACCGGCCACACCGCCGAGCTGATCTATCATTATCAGAGCCGCGCCGAGGCGGTCACCTTCCTGGAAAAATGCATCGCCGCCAGGCCTGACGAACCTGCGGTTTATCTCAACCTTGTCCGCTTCCTCACCACCTATGTGTCGGAAGATCCGTTCGAAAAGGACCGCGGTCACCGGATCGTGGACCAGACCCTGGCACGCTTCCCCAGGCGCGCTGACGTCATCACCTTTGCAGTCCAGTTCCACCTGACCATCGCGCAGCGGGAGGAGGCGGTCAAAATCCTCGATCAGGCGTCGAAGCTGGACATCAGCGAGCCCTCCTGGTGGCTGGCGCTGGGACGGGCCGCCCAGGAAGTCTGGCCCCTGGCCCAGACGGAGATGCGTGAGGAGCACGCCCGGCGGGTGAATGTCTTTTTCGAAAAGGCCCTCGGCCATGCGACCCTGGGCGAAAAGGGGGATGCCACCCGGCTCAGCATTGCCGAATATTTTGTGCTGACCAACCAGCTCGATGCCGCACGCAGCCTTTGTGAAAAGATCGTCGCCTCGGGCGGCAGCCTCCAGGCCCGCAAGCTCCTTTTCAGGCTCTACGAATCCAGCGAGCAGCCCGACAAGGCCCTGGCCCTGCTGGAGGAGATCGTCAGGCTCGCCCCGGACGACGTGGAGCAGCGCCGGCTGCTCGTCCGCGCCTACGAATCGCGGGAGCAGTGGGCCCAGGCCGTGCCGCACATGGAGGCGGCCATCCGCATCGGCGGAGGCGATGCCTCTGAATACCAGGCCCTCGGCCAGCTCCTGCTCCAGTCACAGCTCTACGAAAAGCTTATCCAGCTCTGCGAACGCACCACGCGCCTTTATCCGGACAACCCCATCTTCCATCTGCACGCCGCCTTTGCCCAGAGAAGCCTGCAGCGCTGGGAGAAGGCCATCCAGTCCATGGAACGTGCCGCATCCATGGCGGAGTCAGGCCAGGCGGAGCTCGTGAACCACCGCTTCTACTTCCAGTTCGGGCTCACCCTCGAACGGGGCGGCAGGTTCGACGATGCCGGACGCATGTTTGAAAAGGCCATCACCCTGACCCCCAAGGATGAGGTCGAGGACGCGGCGAACACCATGAACTACCTCGGCTACATGTGGCTCGAACAGGGCCGCCACCTGGACAAGGCCGGTGAACTCATCCGCAAGGCCAACGAACTTCAGCCCGGCAAGGCCGCCTACATCGACAGCCTCGGTTGGTGGCATTTCAAGAAGGGCGACTACGGCCATGCGCTGGTCGAACTCGAACGCGCCTTCTCCCTGCTCACCAACCCCGAACCGGATGACGCCGAGATCATTGAGCACATCGCTCAGACCCATCTGAAGATGGGCAATAAGGCCAAGGCGCGGGAGTGGTTCTCCAGGGCCCTCGACATGAAGCCGCCGGATCCCAAGGTCCTCAGGCGCATCCAGGAAGGCCTGGACGCCTCCAGGTAGCATCCCCCGCCACAATCAGACGCCGGTCCTTCTTGCTCCTTGCCGCGCAGGACATCCACGCCATCATCCGCGCCCGCTTCATGGATGCCGCCATCGTCATCGGTCTTCTCCTTGTCGCCGTGATCCTCTTTGCCACGGAGAAGGTCTCGGTGGACCTGGTCACGCTCGCCCTCCTCTGTGCGCTGGTGATGAGCGGCATCATCACCGTCAATGAGGCCTTCGCCGGCTTCGGCCAGGACGTCATCGTGATGCTCGGCGCCATTTTCGTCATCGGCGCCGCCCTGCGTGAAACCGGCGTGCTCGACAGCGTCGGCCATGTGCTCGCCCGCACCACGGGGGGCCATCCAAAACGCATCGTCGCAGGCATGATGGCCTCGGTCGGGGCCATCTCCGCCTTCATGAACAACACCACCGTCACCGCCATGTTCCTCGGGCCGGTGATCGCCCTGGCACGCCGACTCGGCATCCCCCCCTCCCGCCTGCTGATGCCCCTGGCCTTCTCCTCCATCCTCGGCGGCACCTGCACCCTGATCGGCACCAGCACCAACGTGGCCGTCAGCGGCGCCATGGTGAAGGCGGGCATGGATCCCGTGGGCATGTTTGAATTTAGCGCCGTTGGCATCGCGCTCTTCGGCGTCGGCCTCGTTTACATGATGTTCATCGGCACCCGCTTCCTCCCGGAACGCGATCGCGCCGAGGGCGGCAAGGCCGGTGAACCCATCCGGGAATACCTCTGCGAGGTCGTCATCCTTCCCGGCTCCCCCATCATCGGCCAGGAGGTCTATGCTTCCGACTTCTCCGTCATGGAGTTCCAGGTCGTCAAAATCCGCCGCTCCGGCTCCGAGGTCGAGGTCGGCCCCCATGTGCGGCTTGAGCAGGGCGACATCGTGCTCGTGGCCGGCAAGGTTCAGAACCTCATCCGTGTGAAAAAGATCGAGGGCATCGAAATCCTCGAGGACCTCGACCTTCGTGACTCCGGCGTGGACATGCGCGACGCCAGCATCGCCGAGGTCGTGCTCACCCCGCGTTGCAGCCTCGTCGGACAAAGCCTGCGCAGCAGCAACTTCAGGCGACGCTCCGGCCTCTCCGTCCTCGCCCTGCTGCGCGGCGACCGCACCCTCAGCGACCACATGGGTGATGTGACGCTGCAGGCCGGTGACATGATGCTCCTCCAGGGCTCCTATGACCGCATCCGCGTCTTCGAGGAAAACTCCGAGATGGTTGTCATCACCGAGCATGCCATGACCCACGGCGCGCAAAAGCGCGGCATCGCCGTGCTCATCGTGTTCGCCATTGCCGTCATTCTCAGCAGCTTCAATCTCATCCCCGCCGCCATCGCCTTCCTCATCGTCGGCCTGATCGCCCTGGCCACGCGCTGCATGACCCTCGAGGCCGCCTACGAAAACGTGGACTGGCGCATGCTCATCCTCATCGGCGGCATGACCGCCTTCGGCACCGCCATGGCCAAGTCCGGCGCTGACCGCATGCTGGCCGAAGTCGTGGTTGGAAACCTGTCATCCTTCGGCCCCATGGCCGTGCTGGCGGGCTTCAGCCTGCTCACCGTCCTGCTCACCCAGCCCATGTCCAACGCCGCCGCCGCCCTCGTCGTGCTGCCCGTGGCCCTGAAGGCCGCTGAAGCCATGAACGCCAATCCACGAGCCTTCGCCATGGCCGTCATGCTCAGCGCCAGCATCTCCGTCCTCACCCCTTTCGAACCGAGCTGCATCCTCATCTACGGTCCTGGAAAGTACCGATTTGGAGACTTCATCAAAGTCGGCGGTGGCCTGACCCTGCTGATGGTGCTGGTGATCCTGGCCCTGGTTCCCGTCTTCTGGCCTCTTTGAGCCGGAAGATTGCAGGCTGGAGCCCGTAAAACTCCACGCATGAAAGCCAGCCTCGCCCTCCTGACCTGCCTTCTTTCCTCCCTGCTGCCGTCGCTCAAGGCCGCCGAAAACGACGGCAAGCTCCGCATCATCGTCTTTGGCGCCCATCCCGATGATGCCGAATACAAGGCCGGAGGCACGGCCGTCAAATGGGCCCGGCAGGGACATCACGTCAAACTGGTGTCCGTGACCAACGGCGACATCGGCCACTGGAAGGAGGCCGGAGGTCCTCTCGCACGGCGCCGCACCACTGAAGCCGCCGCCTGCGCCCAAAAGCTCGGCGTCACCTCCCAGGTCCTCGACATCCACGATGGAGAACTGCTTCCCACCCTGGAAAACCGCCGCCTCCTCACCCGCGTCATCCGTGAATGGAAGGCCGACATCGTCATCGCCCACCGCCCCTGGGACTATCATCCCGACCATCGTTATGTCGGCATCCTCGTCCAGGACGCCGCCTTCATGGTCACCGTCCCCTTCTTCTGCCCCGACGTGCCCCCCTTGACCAAAAACCCCGTCTTCCTCTACTCCAGCGACGGCTTCCAGAAACCCTACCCCTTCAAGCCCGACATCGCCGTGGCTCTCGACGACGCCATTGACCAGAAGCTCGACGGACTGCATGAGCTCACCTCCCAGGCTTATGAAGGCGGCGCCAGCGGCTCGGCACAATACGTGGAAAAGGACGTCCCGCCCGCCTCGGATGAAGCCGCACGCCGCGCCTGGCTGAAGCGCCGCTGGGGCGCACGCCAGGGCAGCGAGGCCGACAAATATCGCGACCTCCTCATCGAGTTCTACGGCCCCGAGCGCGGCAAGGCGGTGAAGTATGCCGAGACCTTCGAGATTTGCGAATATGGCACGCGCCCCGACAAGGCCACGCTGCGCAAACTCTTCCCCTTCTTCGACTGAGCAGGCCCGGCTCATGAAGGCTTGCATCCCCGGGACTGCCGTGGCTTCATGCGCCCGCATGAAGAAAATCCGCCAGCTCCTCCTCGCCTGCCTGACCTGCTTGCCTGCCGTCACTTCCGCCAAGGACGCCCCCGCCTCGGACGTGCTGCCCGCCACCGTGAAGCCCTGGGACAAGCATTACATCGACCTGGAGGCGGGCTACCTCTGGAAAGTCGGCGGCAGCACCCAGCTCAACTACGGCATGGTGCCCGTGATGCTGACCTGGCGCTCGCCCGAAGTACTCGGCCTGGACTTCGCCAACGGCTCCAAGCTCTTCATCCGCAACCGCATCTCCCTGCTCGGCCAGTGGATTGAAACCGGCCCGGAAAACCATTACTTCGGCCTCATGGGCGCTCCTTCCATCGAATGGTGGAACGCCGCAGGCACCTGGTCGGTCTACGTCGGCATCGGCGGCGGCGCGGGCTGGATCGACTCCCAGGGCGTCGTCGGCGGCCAGGGGCAGGACTTTACGCTCAATTGGTTCGCCAACGCCGGCATCGCCCATGCCATCAACGCCACCACCCAGGTGCGTGTCGGAGCCATGTTCCAGCACCTCTCCAACGGCGGCGCCACCGATCCCAATCCCGGCGTCAACTCGCTCGGCGTCACCGTCGGTCTGTCCTGGGGCTTCTGATCCGAACGCGGCATGAGCAGATTCAGCATTGTCGAGGCCATCCGTGAACGTGCGCAACCCGGGGCGATTGCGCTGCTGCAAAAGGACCGTTCACTCACCTATCAGGAGCTGTTTCAACAAACCGACGCACTGGCGGAGCAGATCCGTCCGCACCTCACAGCCGAACCGGGACGCATCGACCGCCTCCGCGTCGGCGTGCATTACCCAAGCTGCCTGGACTACGTGCCGCTCGCCCTGTCCACCCTCGCCGCAGGAGCCTGCTTCGTCCCCATTCCCGAGGAGCTTGCCGAGGAGGAAAAACGCGAGCTTCTCAGCCGCACCGCCCTGGATCTCGTGCTGGTCGTCGAATCCGCCGCCTCCTGGCTTCCAGCCCAGGCGCAGCGCTGCGGCCAGCTTGAGGTCAACGACCTGGCCGTCGTCATCGCCAAGGTGCCGCCGACACCCGACACCGGCTTCCCGCGTGATGCCTTCGAAGCCCTGAACCCGGCCTTCATTCGCTTCAGCTCCGGCACCACCGGCAAGTCCAAGGGCGTCCTGCTCTCCCACGAATCCCTGCTTCAACGCATCACCTCCGCCAACGAAGGCCTGCGCATCGGCCCCGGCGACCGCGTCCTCTGGGTGCTGCCGATGGCGCATCACTTCGCCGTCTCCATCGTCCTCTACCTTTATCACGGTGCGACGACGATCATCGAGGAGACTCATCTGGGTGAAGACCTCCTGCGCGCCGGTGCCGAACAAAAAGCAACGGTGATGTATGGCAGCCCCGTCCATTACCGCCAGCTGGTCGAAGCGCCGGACGTCGGCTCCTGGACCACGCTGCGCCTGGCCGTGGCCACCGCCGCCGCGCTGGACGCCGCCACGGCGGAAAAATTCCGCGCCCGCTTCGGCCGTGACCTCGTTCAGGGGCTCGGCATCATCGAACTCGGCCTGCCGGTCCTGAACCTTGCCGGCGCCGTTGAAGCCCCGGAGGCCATCGGCATCCCCCTGCCCGCCTACGAATGCCTGCTGAAGGATGATTCAGGCAGCGAACCGCCCGTCGGAGAACCCGGCGAAATCTGCCTGCGCGGCCCCGGCATGTTCGACGCCTACCTGGATCCCTGGCTGCCACGCGCCCAGGTCGTCGATGCACAGGGATGGTTCGCCACGGGCGACCTCGGCCGTCGCGACGCCGCAGGACGCGTCTTCATCTGCGGCCGCAGGAAGACGCTGATCAATGTCGGTGGCATGAAGGTCTTTCCCGAGGAGGTCGAGGCCGTGCTCGACGCCCATCCCAAGGTGCAACGTTCGCTCGTCGAGGCACGCCTTCACCCGCTCTACGGCGAGGTTCCCGTCGCGCGCTACATCGCCGCCCCGGAAGGAGCGCCGACCGCCATGGAGCTGCGCAACCATCTGCGCGCCCACCTCGCCGGCTACAAGATCCCGCTCATGTTCAACGCCGTGCCGGAACTGCCGCTGACCGCCAGCGGCAAGCTCAAACGATCCTGATCAGGCCAGCTTTCGATAAAGCCTCGTGAGGCCCTCCGCACTGCGGCAGGCAATCACGGCCTCGGCCAGGATCAGCCCGATGTCGATGCGGCTGACCTTCACGCCCTCCAGCTTCTTCGGCCAGGAGGCTGACTCCATGCGCACCAGGGTCTTCACCCCGATGAGCAGCGGCAGGGCGGTCGCATAGCGCAGCTTGCCGTCGGCAATGCGGCAGACGTACTCCAGCCCGGCCGCCAGATGCCCCCGGCAGACACCTAACCAATGTTGCCAAGAAGGCTCAAGCACGCGGCTGTCGCGCAGCACCTCCTCCACCGGCGTCCCCGGCAGGTAGCAGCGGCCGTCGCGCAAATCCTCGCCGATGTCTCGCAGGATGTTGATGAGCTGAAGCCCCTTGCCGAAACGCGCGCCGAGCGCCTTCATCGCCTCCACATCCGTGCCAGGCTCAAATGACTCCGGTTTCTCCACCGCGCACATCTCCGTCCAGAACTCGCCCACGCAGCCAGCCACCAGCCAGGTGTATTCATCCAGCTCCGCCTCGCTGGAAAGGGCGCGCAGCGTGCCGTCGGCGGGAAACCTCCGGATGTCCAGACGCTGGCCGTGAACGATGCGTGACAGGACCTGGCGGATCGCCTTCAAGGCCGCCCCGCTCATGGTGCCGAGCCAGTCCAGGCCGTCGGTGAAACGCTCCATCAGCCGCCGCTCCGCCTCATCGGTCTGAGAGCCCGTGAAATCCTTCGCTATGCGAGCGGCAAGGCGATGCCGCACCTGCTCGCCGCCACCCTGGACCAGCGCCTCGAAATCATCCAGACATTCGATGCGCACCCCGGCGGGCACCACCGCCGTGTCAGCAATCGTGTCGGCGGTCCGCGCCAGCAGGTAGGCCAGCGAGATCGGCTCGCGCAGCTCCTTGGGCAGCGCCTTGAGCGTGAGGTAGAAGGAACGCGACACGCTGGCCAGCAGCTGGCCGCCAAGCTCGCGCTCGTGATGGGATTCGTCGGAGGAGGACATTCGGATGGAAAGGTTCAGCGAGGCTGCCGTCGATACGGGTCGATCATGGCGCGGATTTTTTCCGCTCGGTTTTCCGGATTCGGATGCGTGCTCAGCATCTCGGGCTGACGGCCGCCTCGTGCGGCCCTGGCGAGGATCTCCATGACACCGACCATGCCTTCCGGATTGTATCCGGCCTCGATCATGAAACGCACGCCCAGCGCATCGGACTCCAGTTCGTCCTCGCGCCCGAACTTCATCACCCGGAGCCTCGCCACCGTGCCGGCGATCTGCATGCCCGCATTGCTGTGACCGTCGGAAAGCAGGATGCCCACTCCCTGCGCAATACCGCTCCACAGGCCGCTGGTGGCCATCTGCTCATTCGAATGGCGGCCCACGACATGGCCGAT
>JBIJBP010000093.1:0-20267 GCA_044345155.1 Prosthecobacter sp.
ACAAGGAGCTGCGCCACCTGGGGCTGGAGGCCAGCCAGCTCTTCAACGCCAACATCATGGGCCCCAAAGGCTGCAACAAGTGCCGCAACTCCGGCTACCGCGGCCGCATGGTCATCGCCGAAATTTTCAAGGTGGACGACGAAGTCCGCAACATGATCAACCAGAACCTCACAACACCGCAGCTGCGCAAACGCGCCCGCGAACTCGGCATGAGAACCCTCCGCGAAGACGGTGTCCGCAAGGTGCTGGCCGGCGTGACCACCGCAGACGAAGTCATCGAGGCCACCATGTCCGACGCAGATTGAGCCCCGCACACCGGCAACCGAACCCCTTCCCCCCGACATGACCCCCCAAAACGTCATCGACATGCTTCAGTCACGCGGAGTCATCGACTCCGGCGTCGCCGACGGCCTGAACCAGGACTGCATCCACAACGGCAAGGAAATCCTCCAGACCATCCTGGACTACGGCATCTACCAATCCGAGGACGAGTTCTGGGCCGTGGTCGCCGAAGAACTCGGCGCGGAGCATTTCGACCTGTCCAGCTACGAGCCCCCGCCCTCCGTCATCAACCTCGTCCCGGCCGGCATGGCACGGCTTTACGGCTCCTTTCCCATCACCCTCGACGCCCGCGGCCTCCACGTCGCCTTCACCGACCCCCTGAATCCACAACTCGTCGAAGACCTCCACTTCGGCCTTGGCAAGCAGATCGTCCCGGTCGTCGCACGTCGCAGCCAGGTGCAGGCCCTGATCGACAAACACTACGGCACCAACGCCCCCAGCATCGAGGATATCTTCGGCGGTCTCTCCAACGCCAGCAAGGACTCCCCCGAAGTCGAGGCCAACTCAGCCCCCATCGTCAAGTTCGTCGACCTCGTCATGACCCAGGCCATCAAGGAAAAGGCCTCGGACATCCACTTCGAGCCCTTTGAGCATGAGTTCAAGATCCGCTACCGGGTGGACGGCGCGCTTTATGAAATGGCGCCGCCGCCCGTTCACCTGGCCAACTCGGTGATCTCCAGGGTCAAGGTCATGGCCAACATGAACATCGCCGAGCGCCGCGTCCCCCAGGACGGCCGCATCATGACCGTGGTCAACGGCAAGCCGGTGGACATGCGCGTCAACTCCCTGCCGACCCAGCATGGTGAATCCGTCGTGCTCCGCGTTCTTGACCGCAGCAGCGTCAATCTCGAGCTCGAGCACCTCGGCATGCCGCCCTATCTTTTCGATTACATCACCGACACGATCGAAAAGCCCAACGGCATCTTCATCGTGACCGGCCCGACCGGCGCCGGCAAGACCACCACCCTTTACGCCTGCCTGCGCAGGATCAACCAGATCGACACCAAGGTGCTCACCGCCGAGGATCCCGTCGAATACGAGCTCGACGGCATCATGCAGGTGCCTGTCAACGACGCCGTCGGCCTGACCTTTGCCAAGGCCCTTCGCTCCTTCCTCCGTCAGGATCCCGACAAGATCATGGTGGGGGAGATGCGTGACGTCGAGACCGCCCAGATCGCCATCCAGGCCTCCCTCACCGGACACCTTGTGCTCAGCACCCTCCATACCAACGACGCTGCCGGCGCCGTCACCCGTCTCGTGGACATGGGCGTCGAGCCCTTCCTGGTGTCCGCCACGCTGGAAGGCATCCTCGCCCAGAGGCTTCTGCGCACCATCTGCAAAAACTGCCGCACCGCCTACGACCCCAGCCTTTCCATCCTGAACCAGCTCGGCCTGAATCAGGACGACCTCGGCGGCAAGCAGTTCTACACTGGCGCCGGCTGTGACAAATGCGGCGGTTCCGGCTACAAGGGCCGCAAGGGCATCTACGAGCTTCTCAACGTGACCGACCCGGTCCGGGAGCTCATTGTCGAACGCGCACCCACCCTGGTGTTGAAGCAGAAGGCCATTGAACTCGGCATGATGACCCTGCGTGAGGACGGCCTGCGCAACATTTATGACGGCGAAACAACCATCGAGGAAGTCTTGAAATACACCTGAGCCGTTAACGACGAGAAATTGCGCCGCGCCGAACCAGGAATTTGTTGGACATCGTCCGCAGCGCCCCAGTAATCTAACAAACAGTCAAAAATCCACCCTGCCGCCCTTAAGTATGCCGAAGTTTCACTACATCGCCCTCGACCAAAACGGCCATGAAGTCGCTGGAGACCTGGACGCCGCCAACGAGGCCGAGGCCATCAACCTCCTTCGCCAGAACCAGCTCTATCCCACGCAGGTGGCCCAGGAGGGCAAGGGTGATGCTGCCGTGAAGAAACGCGCGGCCAAGACCACCTCCACCAAGGGTGGTAAAACGGTCAAGGCCGGGGCGAACGCCAAGGTGAAGCCGAAGACCCTGATGGTCTTCACCCGACAGCTCGCAACACTGATTGACTCGGGACTGCCCCTGCTGCGCGGCCTCACCGTCCTCAGCCGCCAGGAGCCCAACCTGGTGATGAAATCCACCATTGCCACCCTGGCGGACAACGTGCAGACCGGCAGCACCTTCTCGGAAACTCTCACCCAGTATCCCAGGATCTTTAACAAGCTTTACGTCAACATGGTGAAGGCCGGCGAGCTCGGCGGTGTTCTTGAAATCGTGCTCAACCGCCTCGCCGAATATCAGGAAAAGGCGCAGAAGCTGAAGAACAAGATCATGGCGGCGATGATCTACCCGATCGTCGTGATGTTCATCGCCCTCGCGATCCTGATCTTCCTCATGCTCGTCATCGTTCCGAAGTTTGAAAAGATCTTCGAGGAGATGCTGGGTGACAAAAACAAGCTGCCTGCTCTGACCAAGTATGTGATCGGCTTCAGCCGCTGGATGGGTGACAACTTCATCTGGCTTGCCCTGGGCGCCGCCACCATTTTCATCGGCTGGCGCCTGTTCGCCGCCACGGCCGCCGGACGCCGACGCATTGACGGATGGAAGCTCAAGATCCCGCTGTTCGGGGATGTGCAGCGAAAGACCGCCATCTCGCGCTTCACCCGCACCCTCGGCACCCTGGTGACCTCGGGCGTACCTATCCTGCAGGCCCTCAACATCACCCGCGAAACCGCCGGCAACGCCATCGTTTCCGAGTCCATCGTCAAGGTGCATGACGCCGTCAAGGAGGGTGAATCCATGGTCGCCCCGCTCGAGGCAAGCAGCGTCTTCCCGCCCATGGTGATCTCCATGGTGGACGTCGGTGAGGAGACCGGCCAGCTCCCGGAAATGCTTCTCAAAATCGCCGATGTGTATGAGGACGAGGTCGACAACTCCGTGTCCGCCCTCACCTCCATGCTTGAACCCCTCATGATCGTGCTGCTGGCCCTCATCGTCGGCACCATCGTGCTGGCGCTGTTCCTGCCGCTGATCGAGGTGATCAAACAGCTGAGCGGAGGCACCCCGAGCTGAGTCCGTCATTTTCCCGACTCCCCCCAAAGCCATGAAAATCCCCGCTCTTCGCCGCAGCCGCAGCGCAGGCTTCACCCTGGTCGAACTCATCACCGTCGTCAGCGTCATCGTCCTCCTCTTCGCCCTGGTCGCCGGTGCTTACACCTACGCTGACAAGTCCGCCAAGCGCAACCGCACCGAGGTTTCGATCCGCGTGATCCGTTCGGCGCTGGAAAACTACCGCGAGAAGTTCGGCGCCTATCCCCAGCCTGCCAATCCTTCCGAGTCCGTTGCCATCGCCGATAAGACCTACATCGCCGGAGGCGGGGCCTGCCTTTACCAGGCGCTCAGCGGGGACGGCTTCAGCCAGATCCAAGGCGCTGAAGGAGTCGGTAATCCTACCTCCGACGGGCAGGTGGATGAAAATGAAGCCGTCAACGTCACCCTGACAGACATGCCCAGGGAGCTCTGGGCCAACAACAACTCCTCCCTGTATTACATGGTGGACGGTTTCGGGCATCCCATCCGCTACATCAAGGCGGCCCCGACCCAGAGTCCCACACCAGGCCAGCCCCCTCCCCAGGCAACCACCATCAACCTTTCCACCTACGACATCTGGTCCTATGGCGAGGACATTGAGAACATAACGGCCACGGGTATTGACACCCAGAACGACACCAACCTCGCCCGCGCCAGCGCCAAGTGGATCAAGAACTGGTGATCCAGCCCGGCAAAACCTCCGGCTATTTCTGGTAGATCGGCAGGAAGTGGTGGTAGACGCTCAGGCTTAAAAGCGCAAGCGACGTGGCATAAACTGGACCTGCGCTCTTTTCATTGCCGTTTCTTGGAAACCAGGCGCCTTCGGGATTCTGGGCGGCTACCAGCATCTGCTCCGTCTTCTGTCGTGCCGTGGCTGCATGATCCCCGCCCCGCTGATACATCCCCTGGGCGTAGTAGTAACAGCCGTAAAAGAACCAGGGCTCATTCACTTCCGGCGGAAACTTCAGCAGCCAGTTTGAAGAGCCCAGGACTTCCGGAGCGTCATACTGACCAGCCACCTGAAGGGAAAGCAGGCCCGCTGATGTGGTGGAGAAAGTCTGACGACCGCCATAAGGCTCATAGCTGAAGGCAGCCTCCAGCTGCTTGAGCTGACCGTTGCTGTCACGTTCGGCACGGTAGCTGCGCTTGATGTAGGCCACGGCGTTCTCGATCGCCTCCCGGGGCACCTCAATCCCGCTGTTCTTCGCGGCGCGCAGGGCCATGAGCTGCCAGACGCTCACGCTGATGTCACTGTCACTGCTGCTTGGTTCATAGCGCCAGCCGCCGCGGTTCGCCTCGCTCTTCGGGGTCTGCTGCGCGCGCAGGATGAGCCGGATGCCCTTCTCCGCCATATCACGCACCTTCTTATCCGTGGCTTCATCGGGGGACATGCCCAGCATTTCGACCAGCATCAGCGTCATGATGCCATGCCCGTACATGCGGCTGCGGTCGCTTCGTCCCAGGTAGCCGTTTTCATCCGGCTCCACATGATCGGTGATGAACTTCAGCCCCCGGTTCGCCGCTTCGCTCTCCGGCGTCCGGTTGCCGGGGAGATGCCCGACGGAGGCCAGTCCCATGAGGGCCAGCGAGGTCATTGCCGCGCTATGGCTGGGGATGTCACCAGGGCGCGGCTGCTGGCTGGATTTCTGTTCGGAGAAATGCCCCGCAGGCTGCTGCTGCTTCAGCAGCCATGCCACGGCCTTGTCCACGCAGGCCTTGACCTGGGGAGAGATGAGCTCCGGAGCGGGCGCGGACGCCGACAGAGCCAGACCGGGCAGCAGCAGCAGGGGCAGAATACGGAAAATCATGGGCGGTCACGATTTAACGCACTCACTTCAGCGCCTTGATCAGAACCTTCGAGTTCCTGCCGCTCCGGTCATACTTCTCACGGCGGGCCACGGGAAGGGCGTCAGGCGTGGTGACCTGAAAACCCATCTTCTCCTCAAAAAACCTGAAGGCCTGGGTGCTCAGGGCGACCAGCACCGAGCAGCTGCGCTGCCGGGCGACATCTTCAGCATAGGCAACCAGCTTTTGTCCATGCCCGCGGTTTTTGTGGCTTCTGCGTACGAACAGGCAGGCCAGTTCGGCCACCCTGCGGCCCTCCTCGTCATAAGAATGCACCGCCACGCAGCCAATCGGGTTGCCATCGGTTTCCAGCACGAAGAAATCCTTGATCTTCGACTGGATCTGTTCGCGCGTCCTGGGGACAAGGGCCGCGTCATCCATCGACTGCTGCATCATGCCGAGCAGCATCGGAATGTCCGAGGAGCGGGCCTTGCGGATCTGCTGGTAATCATCGGCATGGATCATGGTGCCCACGCCCTCATTGCTGAACAACTCCGCCAGCAGGGCCTCGTCCTGGGTGCCGTCCACGATGTGCACCCTCGGCACGCCCTCCTGGCAGGCCAGGGCGGCGTAACGAAGCTTGGAAAGCAGGTTCACATCATGCCGCGCGTCCCTTTTCCTGGCGATGTCCCGGGCATCCGCCACGGAAATCTGGGCAAGCCGACTGCCGTCCGGACAGGTCAGGCCTGCCTCCGAGACAAAGATCACCTTGGCCGCCCCAAGCGCGATCGCCACCTCGGTGGCCACGGCATCCGAATTCAGCCGCAGCGTCGCCCCCCGGCCATCATAGCCGAGCGGAGGCAGGATCGGGATGATGTCCGCCTTCAGCAGCACGCGCAGGGATTCGGAATCCACACGTTCAATCCGGCCGGTGAACTCCTGGTCAACGCCTTCAATCACGCCCGCAGGATGGACCACCAGGGCGTTGGAGATGACCACGGGCAGCTCCAGCGCCGTCAGGTCCGCCATCAGCTCGCTGGCCTGGCGGGTGATCGCCTCCACCGCCACCTCAAGAGTCGCCAGGTCCGTCCGGCTCATGCCGTCGTCACTGGTCAGCGGTACGCCGCGCCTTTCAGCCAGCGACCGGATCTGAGCCCTGGCACCGAACACGAGCACGACCTCGATGTTCAGCGACTGAAGCACCGCCACGTCCTGGAGCAGGCTGGCAAAGCCGGGCTGGTGCATGACCGCCCCGTCAATCGCGATCACGAAGACGCGCTGCCTGAACTGCGGCACATAACGCAGGATGCCCCGCAGGTCCTCAAAACGAGCGGTGGGTTTGGTGATGGATTCGCTTTCAGCCACCGGCCAGTTTCGCGCAAAGAAGCCGACGTGCAAGTAAACGCCCTTCCCTGTCCTGCCGTGCCATTCAGGCCAGCAGGCCCTTCACCACATGCCCGTGGATGTCCGTCAGACGGTATCGCCGCCCCTGGAACTTGTAAGTCAGGCGCTCATGATCGATTCCCAGCAGGTGCAGGATCGTGGCATGGAAGTCGTGGATGTGCAGACCGTCCCTCACCACGTTGTAGCCGAACTCGTCAGTCTCGCCGTGAAGGATGCCGGGCTTCACGCCGCCGCCCGCCATCCAGGCCGTGAAGCAGCGGGGATGGTGGTCACGCCCGAAGTTGGGCTGGATCTTGCCCTGACAATAATTGGTTCGGCCAAACTCACCGCCCCAGACGACCAGCGTGTCATCCAGCAGACCACGCTGCCGGAGGTCCCTCACCAGCGCCGCCGCAGGCTGGTCGGTTTCCCCGCAGAGCCTGGGCAGGGCCCCGGGCAGCCCGCCATGATGGTCCCAGTCCTGATGATATAGCTGAATGAAGCGCACCCCGCGCTCGGCCAGCCTCCGGGCCTGCAGGCAGTTGGCGGCGAAGGTTCCGGGCGTTTTGACATCCGGACCATACATGTCGAGCACATGCTGCGGCTCATCACTGAAGTCCGTGGCCTCCGGAATGCTGGACTGCATCCGGTAGGCCATTTCATAATGGTCGATTCGGTTCTGGATCTCGACGTCCGGCGTGCCCGCAAACTGGTGCTCATGCAGCTCCCTCAGCCGGTCCAGCATGCGGCGGCGTGATGCATCGCTGACACCTTCCGGATTGCCCAGGTACAGCACGGGATCCTTGGCCGCACGAAACAGGACCCCCTGATGTTTCGTGGGCAGGAAGCCGCTGCCCCACAGATGCGCCCCCAGCGGCTGACCTCCCTTGCCCTTGGTGATCAGAACGGTGAACGACGGCAGGTTCGTGTTGTCGGCCCCCAGGCCATAGCTCAGCCAGGCCCCCATGCTCGGGCGGCCCGCAATCTGCGATCCCGTCTGGAAGAAGGTCACCCCGGGGCCGTGGTTGATGCTCTCCGTGAACATGGATCGGATCACGCAGAGATGGTCCGCAACACCCGCCGTATGCGGCAGCAGTTCCGAATACCAGCCTCCGGACTGTCCATGCTGCCTGAACTTGAAGGGCGACCCAACCATGGGGATCGACGACTGGTTCCCCGACATGCCGGTCAGTCGCTGACCACCACGCACGGAGTCCGGAAGCTGCTCCCCATGGCGCTGGTTCAGCAGCGGCTTGTAGTCGTACAAATCCAGCTGCGAGGGACCGCCCGACATGAACAGGTAGATGATCCGTTTTGCCTTTGGCTGCCAGTGCGTGGCGCCAAGCACACCACGATCAGCCAGGGGCGCCGCAGCACCTGCCGCCTGCTCCTTCATCAGCATCTCGGCGAGGGCCACCCCGCCAAGGCCTGAGCCCATGCGGCTGAGCCACTGGCGACGGTTGATAACTGGGTTCACTGTGTTCATGAAAGTTCGGCGTTAACGTTTCACCACGCAGCCATCGTGGTTCATCAGTGCCTGGGCCAGGATGGCCGCGGCGGCGGCTTCGGCGGAAGGAAGGGTCAAATCCGGCTTCGTCAGGCCGGCCTTGCGCAACGACTCGGCTTCAGCCGGAAATTTTTGATAATGCTGGAGCTGCTCCGCATGAAGCTGCAGGCAGATCTTTTTTTCCCGGTCATCCGGAGCACGGCCAAGGCAGAGCTGGAAGCCCATCTCGATCATTTTTGAGGCATCTCCCCGGGCATAGCGGTGCAGTTTTTCCCCCAGCACGCGGGCCGCCTCTACATACTGCGTTCCATTCAGGAGGATCAAGGCCTGCAGCGGAGAATCCGTGCGCTCTCGACGGGAGGAGCACACCGCCCGTCTCGGGGCATCAAAGGCCAGGAGCGCAGGCGGGGGGCTGGTCCGACGCCAGTTCGTGTAGAGGCTGCGGCGCAACACCGAATCTGCCCCGGCCGGATTCATGGGCTTGAAGGCCTCGGTCATTTCATAAGGATTCACCGGCGGGCCTCCCACTTTCAGGTTCAGCAAACCCGCCGTGGCCAGGGCGTTGTCGCGGATCATCTCGGCGGGAAGCCTGAAGCGCGGCCCGCGCGCAAGCCATTGATTGTCCGGATCATCAGCCATCGTGCGGGCGTCCGCGATGCTGCGCTGGCGATATACCCGGCTGCTCACAATGTCACGGACCAGGGCCTTGAAGTCCCATCCCCCCTGGATGAAGCGCCACGACAGAAGGTCGAGCAGCTCCGGATAAAGCGGCCGCTCACCCTGGCTGCCAAAATCCTCCGTCGTCCTCACCAGACCGCGGCCGAACAAACTGTTCCACAACCGGTTCACGGTCACCCGCGCCGTCAGGGGATGCCCGGGATCGGTCAGCCACTTCGCCAGTCCGAGGCGGTTCATGGGGACGCCCTTCGGGAATGGAGACAGGGCGGCAGGCACGGCCGGCCCGACTTCCTCAGCGCGTTTGTCATACTCTCCACGGGTCAGCACATAGGCCTTCTTCGGGCGTGCCAGCTCCTGCATGACCATCATCTCCCGCTGCGCATCCTGCAGCGCATAAAGCTCGGCCCGCGCCGCCTGCAGATCCTTCGCCAGATCCTTCGCCCTCGAAAGGTCCCGGCTGAAAACACGCAGGTCATCCACCAGCCCGCCCTTGAAGCCCCGGTCACGAAAACGTTCTCCCAGGCTGATGTTGTCGCCTCCCCCTCCCTGGATGGTCCTGGTCAGCGCATCACGGACCACCTCCACCTCCGCCAGCCTGCCGTTCACATACAAATGCAGGCCGGATGCACGGCTGCCGCCATCGTAAGTCACCGCGACATGCGTCCACTCGCCCGGCTTGAGCATCTCCCTGGCCCGAATGGAGATGGCATTGCCCGGCCAGAAGTGAATGAGCGACCACTTCAGCCTTCCTTCCTCGATCAGCAGCTCGTAGCCCCGGCTCGCGGCATCCGTCCAGGCGCGGGAACGGTGCAGCACGACGGCCCGCTCCTTCACGTCCGGCGTCTGAATCCACAGGGTGATGCTGAACGGCTCCTCACGCTTGAAGTTGCCCAGCGGCGTTTCCAACGGGTCGTCCCCGGTGAATTGCACGGCCTGTCCAAGCCGTCCTGCTGCCAGCTTGTTCTCACCCTTGAGCACGGCGGAAGTCTTGTCCTCTGTCTTCACCGGCCTGCCAGCCTTGTCTTTGACAGGAGCCGGAACCGGAGCGGCCATCAGGTCGGCAAGGCGGCCAGCTTTCAGTTCATCAAACGGGAAATGCGCCACCTGCCCCTGCAGCGAAGCCGGAACTCCATCCTGCATCTCCAGCTTCTCGAGGACAGGCCCGGCCGGCGCAGCCTCCTCCAGCTTCCTCACCTTCGCCGTCAACGCCTTCATCTTCTCCCGGGCAGGCGCATCCATCAGCATCATCGCCGGGGTCGGCGGTGACGGCGTGAAAAAGGAATACAAGCCGGCTTCATCAATGTTTTGGAACATCGAAAACAGCCCGTAATACTCCTTCTGTGTCACCGGATCGTATTTGTGATCGTGGCATCGAGCGCACTCAAAGGTCAGCCCCAGAAAGGCTGTCGCCACTGTCTGCACCCGGTCCGCCACGTACTCCACACGATATTCCTCCTCCACACTCCCGCCCTCGCTCTCCTGCTGGTGCAGGCGGTTGAAGGCCGTGGCCAGCTTCTGCTCATCCGTCGGGCTTGGCAAAAGATCCCCTGCCAGCTGCCAGGTGATGAACTGGTCAAAGGGCAGGTTCTCGTTGAAGGCCTTCACCACCCAGTCGCGCCAGGGCCAGACCTCACGTTCACGGTCCACCTGGAAGCCAAAGCTGTCGGCATATCGCGCCACATCCAGCCAGTCCACCGCCATGCGTTCCCCATAATGTGGTGAGGCAAGCAGCCGGGTGACCAGCCGGTCCACCGCCCTGTCAGGATCCAGGGCATGTTCGGCCACAAAGGCAAAGGTTTCCTCTGGTCTGGGCGGCAGCCCCGTGATGTCAAAGGACAAGCGCCGGATCAGGGTCTCCGCTGAAGCCTCCGGCTGAAGCTCAAGTCCACGTTCCTTCAAGCCGGCACGTACGACCGAATCGATGTCCTGCCCCTGAAGCGCCGTCCCATTGAGCGGAATAAAGGACCAGTGCGCCTCATATTCAGCCCCTTCGCTGATCCAGCGACGCAGTGTGGCCACCTCCTCGGCGGTCAGCCTGCCCAGCTTGGACTTCGGCGGGGGCATCACTTCATCAGAATCCTCCGAAAGGATGCGCTGCAGGATCATGCTCTGCTCCGGCTGCCCGGGGATGATGTGTCCATCCTTGATGGCAGCATCCCTCACATCCAGCCGCAAGTCCGCCTTCTGATTCTTGGAGTCCGGTCCATGACAGTGAAAGCACTTGTCCGACAGGATGGGACGGATGTCACGATTGAACTGCAGCTTTCCCGCCGCAGAAAGCCCTCCAGCCCAGGCCAGGGTCAGAAAGAGGGTCAGGTTGACATATCGGAAGTTCATTCTTTTCAAAACGCCTGACACGCGTGCCCTATTCCTTCAAGTCTGTGTCTGATCCTGACTCACCAGATTTAGGGCATGAAAAAGCGCAGGCCGAAAGGCCTGCGCTCGAAGGGAGCATTCGCAGAAGAAGCGACCGTCTTACCAGCCCTGACTGCGGCTGTAGGATACCTGGGAAAGAGCGCCAGGCTGCGGGGCGAACTCCGTGTAGCCCCACCAGGGATCAATCTTGTCATGGCGATAGTACATCGGGCGATAGGTCAGCTTCCAGGAGGGCACTGGGAAGGTCGCCACTTCATATACTCCGTAGCCAGCACGAACGACCATCCTCTTCAGGCCTTCGACGAAGAAATCAGAGGCGGCGGCGACCCCGCCGTCAGAAGCATTGGTCTTGTTCCAGACATTGAAGGGCTCAGAGGCTCCATAGAGCAGGTTGCCAATGCCACGGCTCAGTTTGCGGCTCCAGTTAAAATGATGACCAGGAGGGGACTGAATGTCAGCCTGGGCCACGCTGCAAACGGTGACGGCGGCAATGAGAGTGAGGAAAATGCGATTTTTCATGCGGGACGCAGAGAGTTAGCCAATTCGCAGGGGGACTGGCAAGAACGAATCTTACTTTTTTCCTGACTTTTGCCCCCCTCTGTCTGGCAATCCAGCCTGCCCAAGGACAAGGCTGAGGAACTTCTCCTCCCGATAACCCCTTTCTGCGTCAGCCAACTGCACGATCAGCAGCTTCCGGGATGGTATGATAAACAGCTTCTGCTTGCCCTTTCCCGCCGCCATCACCAGGTCCGGCACGGGATCCGTCGGCAGGGCCCTCCAGAAGGTCATGCCATAGGCCGGATTGGCCGGGGTCGGCTTGAAGCACTCGGCCAGGGATTCCGCCTTCACCAGCCTCCTGCCCTCCCAGGTGCCGCCATTCAGAATCAGCAGCCCGAACTTCGCCCACTCACGCGCGGTGAAATAAGCCCCGCTGGGAAGGTGCGGCATCTTGTCGGCATCCTCCCGCCACAGCTCATACTTCATGCCCAGGGGTGAAAACAGCCGCTGCTGAAGGTAATCCAGGGGGTCGCTGGCCTTGCCAGAAGCGGCCAGCTTGCGCCGCATGACTTCGCCAAAGATCTGGTAGGGAACAGGGCCGTATTGAAACCGTTTTCCAGGCGCGGACGTGACTTGTGCCAGCGCCACAGCCTGCTTGTAGGAAGGCACCTGGCCGATCTGGCCCCCGGCGATGCCGCTGCTCAAACTCAGAAGCTGGCGCAGCGTGATGTCCTTTTTTTTCGGATCTTCCGCCCACTCCGTAAGCGTGGCGCCGACCTTTTCATCCAGGGTCAGCAGGCCGTCCTCCTGGGCCGCCACCGCCATGAAGCCGGAAAAGCTCTTCGTGCCGCTGGCCAGCAGGTGGGGCTGGTCCGCCTGATACCCGCTGAAATACCGCTCAAACACCAGCCTGCCATCCTCATAAACCAGCATGGCATGACCATTCACCGACTCCAGATAACGGGCGGCAGCCTCATGGGCGGTGCTGACAGGTTCAGCTCCATGGGACTTCCAGGCTCCGGCCAGCACGGTGAAATAAAGGCAAAACAGGGCTTTCATGCAGCGCTCCAACCCCTCCCGAGGGATGAAGTTTCCGAATTGCCCATGCCCCGCCATGCAATACCCGCCCTTCCTGCGACGTTTAAAGGGTGTATCCAACCCACCACCGCTTATGGACACGAATCCTGACCACGCGGCCGGCACCCCTGGGACTTCCCCGGCATCCCACCACACTGTCCACGGCCTTTCCGTGGGCGGGCATGACCTGCGCCACCTCCTGGTTTATCAGGTCATGATCAAGAGCGGCCTCATGGAACCCTTCCGAATCCTGTTCAAGCCGCTGAAACAATGGATACTTGCACGCCATGTCTCCATCCATACGGCGGAAGGCTCCGCTGAAACGGTCGAGCTTCCCCTGAAAAAGCCGGGCGTGGCCACTCTGGTGCTTTCCATCCTCCTGGCACCACTGGTGTTCCTGATGCTGCTGCCGCTGATGCTGATCCTGGTTCCCCTGGCGCTCGGCGTCGCCCTCATCGCCATGCTCGCGGCCAGCCTCCAGTCGGACGAACCCACGATTCTATCCGCAGAAATCCCTGTTCCAGCACATCCCCGCTGATGCCTCTTAAAGCGGCAGGGGCGCGTCCTCGCCGATCACCTTCACCTCAAGTTCCAGCTGCACCCCGCGTTCCCGCTGGGCGGTTTCCCGGATCTCGGCCACGAGATCCAGTACCTCACGCGCCGTGGCGCCGCCCTCGTTGACGATGAAGTTGGCATGAACGTCGGATACCGCCGCCCTGCCGATGCGCCGCCCCTTGAGCCCGAGGTCGTCCACCAGCTTGCCCGCGCCACAGAGCTGCGGGTTTTTAAAGACACAGCCCGCGCTGGCACCCACCGGCTGGCTGGTGCGACGCTTCACTCGGCTGGCGTTCAGGCCGGCGTCAATCGACTCGACGGAGGCGGGCCTGCCCTTGAGCACGGCACCGACGATGTAGCGCTCCTCAAATTCAGCGATGCTCCGGTACTGGTGCTGGATTTCCTCCAGCGGCTTTTCCTGAATGCTGCCGTCGGCGGCGATGAACTGCACACTGACCAGATTGTCAGCCATTTCCACGCCCATCGCCCCGGCATTCATCCGGATCGCACCACCGAGGTTTCCAGGCACGCCTTCCATCCATTCGAGCCCACCGACGCCGGCATTGCGCGCGGCACTGGCGATCTTTTTCAAGCGTGCGCCCACTCCGCAGTGCAGCAGGCCGTCCTCGGCACGCACCTCCTCAAACTCTCCCTTGCTCGGATGAATCACAGCGCCACGGATGCCGCCATCCCTGACCAGCAGGTTTGAACCCCGCCCGATCACCCGGATCGGCACGCTGGCCGCACGCAGATGCTTCACCACCTCGGCGAAACCGGCCACCGTGCGCGGCTCAATCCAATACTGGGCCGGACCGCCGATCAGAAATGTCGTGTGCCGGCTCATCGGCTCATAAAGCCTTGCCGCACCGCCACCATTGGCCTCCAGGATCTCCCAGAGTCTTTCCAGCACCGGCAGATCTTTCGCGATGCAGCGTCCGATTTCATGGACGTTGCCCGCCCCCAGGGTGATGAGCAGATCCCCCGGACGCAGGGCGTTGCCAGCCTTGTCCCGGGCCTCCAGCAGCGTCGGTGTGTATTGAAAGCTCGAAGCCGGCCGCACGATGCCACGCTCCTCGTCATGCCTGCGCACCTCCTCAACGATGGTGTTGCCGCTCACTCCCGGCAGAGGCTTCTCGCTCGCGGCGTAGACCTCCGTCACAAAAAGTTCGTTCACATCGTCGAAGCTGGCGCCGAACTCCTTCTTCAGAAGCTGCGTCCGGCTGAACCGATGCGGTTGAAACACACAGACGATGCGCTTTGGATTCAGCCCCTTCGCGGTCGCCAGCGTGGCGGCGATCTCGCTTGGATGATGCCCGTAGTCATCAACCACCGTGAAGCTCCGGCCGCTGTGGCGGATTTCAAAGCGCCGGCGCGCCCCGCGGAAGGTCTTCAGCGCATGCTGGATGGCCTCAAACCCAACTCCCAGCCTTGTCGCCAGGGCGATCGCCGCCAGCGCGTTGGAAACATTGTGCCTGCCGGGAATGCCCAGGGTCGCCACGCCCAGCAGCCGGTCCCGGTGGTACACCTCAAAATCCGAATGATCCGGCTTCATGGCCAGGATGTCCGCCGAGAACTCCCATCCCCGGCTCCATCCGTAGCTGACCCCCTGCCCCGTGCCTCCGCAGACTTCCCGCGCGACAGGGTCATCGGCACAATAAACCCAGTGCCCGGGCGTCTGCGCCAGCAGCTGGCGGAACACCGCCTTGATGGCGTCGATGCCCTCGTAAAAATCGAGATGCTCGGGCTCGATGTTCAGGATGATCGCATGCTGCGGATGGAAGTTGACGAGGGTGCCGTCGCTCTCGTCACCCTCGGCGACAAACAGCTCGCCCTCAGGATCCCAGTGGGCGTTGGAGCCTAGGATCGGGATCTCCGCACCGACATAATGACTGGGCTTCAGACCGCCCTGCCGCAGCACATGGGCAGTCAGGGCGGATGTGGTCGTCTTGCCATGGGTGCCTCCGACGACAACACCCTTTTTGTTCGCCATGACGGCGGCGAGCGCCTCAGCGCGGCGCACCAGCGGAATGCCCTGCTTGTAGGCGGCCTCATAGGCCACGTTGCCAGGCTTGATCGCGCTGGAGTAGATGACCATGTCGCAGTCCTCCACCTCCCGCTCCGTATGACCGTGGAAAAACTGCAGCCCGAGCTTCTGCAAACGTTCTGTCTCCAGCGTCGTGGCCTTGTCCGAACCGCTGACCTTGTGACCGAGCGACAACAGCAGCAGCGCCAGGCCGCTCATGCCCGAGCCCGCCACGCCAATGAGGTCGATGCGCATGGGATGACGGCTTTCTTTGAGGAGGCTGAGGACGGCGTGGGTCATGGGAAACGGGCGCGGATGGTAGCCCCGAATGCGGGACGGGCAAGAAGTGCGGTGACCGGATGACCTGCGGACCTGTCAGCCCGCCTCGGCACGGCGGTTGAAGGCCAGCAGGTCCGCATAACGAACTCCGGAGCCGCCAAAGAGGTCCAGGGCACTGCCGACCGTGGCATCCACGCGTCCCGAGCTCAGGTCCTGGATGCGCTGAATATCCTCCAGGCGGTGAACGCCGCCCGCATAAGTCATCGGCACGGGGCTGTGCTCGCCCAGGAAAACCACCAACTCTTCATCAATGCCCTCGCACTTGCCCTCGACATCGACGGCGTGGATCAGGAACTCCGCGCAGCAGGAGGCCAGATGCTGCAGCGTTTCAGGCGTCACCCGCAGGTCCGTGAGGGTCTGCCAGCGGTTCATCGCCACCGTCCAGCCCTCGCCTGTGGCCTTGCAGCTCAGGTCAATCACCAGCTTCTCCCGTCCGGCGGCGGCGATCATCTTGTCGAGCCGCGTTTCCGAAAACCGTCCATCCGTCTCAAAAAGATAGCTGGTGACGATCACATGACTTGCCCCGGCGTCGAGGTACTCCGCTGCATTGCAGGGCCGAATGCCACCACCGACCTGCAGGCCACCAGGAAAGGCGCCAAGCGCGGATTTTGCCGCCTCCTCGTTGTTGGGGCCAAGCATGATCACATGACCGCCGGAAAGCTCATCCTGCCGGTAAAGCGCACCATACCAGGCGGCGTCGCGATCACTCACAAAATTCGTCTTCAATCCGGCGCCGGAGTCGCTCAGCGTGGACCCGACAATTTGTTTCACCTTGCCGGCGTGGAGATCGATGCAGGGGCGGAAGCGGGTCATTGGCTCGAGCTGGCTACCCCGCAAGGATTCGAACCTTGAATAAGAGATCCAAAATCTCCTGTGTTACCATTACACCACGGGGTAATGCGGTGAGGGGTGTCGAGAATACGGGGTGAAAAGGAATGTGCAACCGATTTGGAAGCACCTGCAGGCCGGGTGCGCTGGGCGTTCGTGCAGAAAAAAAGCCCGCCGGAAAATCCGACGGGCTTTCGTGACAAGGAGCTGTAAATCAGGCTTTCGGAGTGTTGGGACCACTCTCGGGAAGCTTAGGCTGGGCGATGTATTCCTTCGGAAGATCACCTTTCAAGGCCTTCAGGAAGGTCACGATGCTGGACACCTCGTCGGCGCTCAGGGTCTTGCCGAGCTGGTATTCCGCCATCTTGGCGACCATTTCTTCCAGTGTCTTCACAGAGCCGTCATGCAGGTAAGGAGCGGTTTCCGTGACATTTCGCAGGCTGGGCACTTTGAAAAAGGCCTTGTCGCTCTCCTGCTTGGTGTGCTCCATGCGGCCGTTGTCCTTGAGATCAGGCCAGGCCTTCACCAGGCCCAGCTTCTGATACATGGCACCGCCGACGGCTGGGCCGTTGTGGCAGGTCACGCAGCCTGCCTTGGCGAAGGTTTCATAACCCTTCACCTCATCGGCGGTCAGCGCATCCTTTTTACCCTTGAGGTAGTCATCCCAACGTGAGGGTGTCATGAGCTTGCGCTCAAAGGCGCCAACGGCCTTGCCAAAGTTGTTATAAGTCACTGGATCCGCCTCGCCCGGGAAGGCGGCCTTGAAGGCCTCCACATAACCGGGGATCGACTTCAGCACTTCCACGACAAAGTCGGCGCTCGGCATTCCCATTTCGACCGGGTTCAGCACAGGCCCCTTGGACTGTTCCTCCACGGAGGGGGCGCGCCCGTCCCAGAACTGAGCGATGTGCAGGGCGGCGTTGTAGGTGGTCGGTGAACTGCGTCCGCCGAGCTTGCCTTCATGCCCCGGGGAGAAGGGCAGGTTGTCCTGGCCATACTTGTCGAGCACATGACAGGAGTTGCAGCTCATCTTGCCGCCCTTGGAGATGCGGGTCTCATAATAGAGCATGCGTCCAAGGTTGATCTTCGCCTCAGTCAGCTCGTTGTCAGCGGCAGGTGCCTCGGAGGGCAGCGGCCTGAACATGGCCAGGTAGGAATCCGAAAGCGCGTCAGCCTTGACGGACTGGGCGGTCATGGCCAGGGCGGCCATCACAAGGATGGAGGAGGTGGTGCTTTTCATGGGTCAGAAAGGTCGAAGAAAAAACGCGTCCTGATCAATCAGGGTTGCAAAGAACGCAAGCAATCAGGGATTTCACCACCATCAGCATTCAATCCGAGGCGATGGCGGGCCGAGTCACCTGTTGACGGCCTCAATCCTCCGTCCATGAATCCGCGCTTCTCCAGGCCCCTTTCAAATTCATGAAACCCACCCTTCTCATCCTCGCTGCCGGCATGGGCAGCCGTTACGGCGGCCTCAAGCAGCTCGACGCCATGGGACCTTCCGGAGAGGTCGTGCTCGACTACTCGGTCTTCGACGCCGTCCGCGTCGGCTTCGGCAAGGTGGTCTTCGTCATCCGTCGCGACTTTGAGGAGCAGTTCCGCACGCAGGTCGGCGCGCGCTTTGGCAACCGCATCCAGGTGGACTACGCCTTCCAGGACATCAACGACCTCCCGGCCGGCTTCACCGTACCGGAAGGCCGCACCAAGCCCTGGGGCACGGCGCACGCCGTACTCGCCGCCGAAAAGGTGGTTCACGAGCCCTTCCTGATGATCAACGCCGACGACTTCTACGGCCGCGACGCCTTTGCGAAGATGGCCGCAAACCTCACCGCCCCCCGCCCCGATGACGGCATCGACCACTACTCGATGGTCGGTTACTACCTGAAGAACACCCTGTCGGACCACGGCAGCGTGGCCCGCGGCGTCTGCACCCGCGATGCCGGCGGCATGCTGGCCTCCATCACCGAGATGACCAAGATCTTCAAGACCCCGACGGGTGCGGAGAACCGTGAAACCGAGCCCGCCCTGCCCCTGACCGGCGAGGAGGTGGTGTCGATGAACTTCTTCGGCTTCACCCCCGGCCTGTTCGGGCATCTGCGCACGGCCTTCACGGAATTCCTGAAGGTGAACGGCACCGACTTGAAGGCCGAATGCTACGCCCCAAAGGTCGTCGATGACCTGATCAAGGCGGGCAGGGCCGACGTGAAGGTGCTTGAGTCGAACGACTCCTGGTTTGGCGTCACCTATCCCGAGGACAAGGCGGATGTCGTGGCTTCGATTCGCGCCCTGGTAGCCTCCGGCGCCTATCCGCAGAACCTCTGGGCCTGATCCATCCGCCTATTCCTCCAGACGAACCCGCAGCGTCGGGGGGTTGTTGTGGGTGTTTTCACGGCTGGCAAAGGCATGCGCCAGGCCGTTGCGCGCCGTCTCATCCGTCTGCCGACAGATGATGAAGGTCATGCTGCCGTTGGTGTCCGCGCGCAGAGCTTCGGCAAGCGCCTCACCACGAACGGTGAATGCCCCGCGCGTCGTGCCCTGCGGAACCATGAACTCCCCCACCTTCACGGACTGGCCGGGAATGGGCAGCGTCCGATGCACCGGGTCTTCATCATGCGCCGGAGCCTGGCTCCAGGTCAGGCCGTCCTCCTTCCAGTTCTCCTGACCCTCATCGGTCAGGGCGTGAACAGTGAACAAGGCGTCCGGAACCAGCGAGGCAAAACCCAGCTCGCTCGGCTCCACATGGATGACAAACTCCGCCTCCAGCACCCGCCTCCCTTTGAAGCGCGACAAATCAAAGGCGACATAGGCCTTGCGGTCGAGCTTGCTGTCATGGGAGCTGTGCTTCACACGCAGAAAGGACTCCCTGCCGGTGGCACGAATGTTCCCGCCAGACTGAATCCAGGTGTCCCGCCCTTCCCCATAACCGCTCGTCACCGCCTGCCAGCCGTCACCCAGGTCACGAATCGCCTCGGGCAGCCAGCGTCCCGGCTCCGGCTGGTCGTCACGGCTCGCATCCGGATTGACCGCTCCGGCGAGAAAACCGCCATAGTCCACACGCTGCCCGGCCCGCAGTTCACGCGACTTGGACTCTCCCTCACGCTGCACCTCGACCAGGCCGTCGATGACATGCACAAGACACTTGCCATCCTCGCTGGCGCTCACCCCAAAACGCGTGCCCCAGTCCACCACCTTGGTTTCCGGCGTGTGAATGGTGAAGCCCTTGGCCTGTGGAGGCACTTCCGCCACCACGGTCCCCTTTTTCACCCGGCACTCCATCTTGGAGATGACTTCCAGGCTCACCGGGGCTTCCAGGGTGACCTCGGCACCGCTTTGAAACTTGAGCGTTGCCATCCCCTCCAGAAGCTCCAGCGTTCCCGCCGTCAGACGCGCCCCTTCCACGGTTGGCAGGGCGCTGTTGCCCCACTTGCAGGAACGGGCGCGCGCCAGGGTCGCCACCGTGTCCGGCGTTTCATCCGTAAGCCACACCGTGCCCAAAACAGCCAGGGCCGCAGCGGCGGCCGTCAGAAAATGCCATCGCCAGACCGGTTTTGCAGCCATGGGGGCGGCCGGAGCCGTCTCATGCTGAAAATCACGTTCATCCAGGTGACCGAGCTCCGCATCCAGCAGGGCCGACCTGGCCAGCATCTCCCGGGCGCCCCCGTCTTCAAGAATCAACTGATTCAGCCGGGCGGCCTCCTCCTCGCTCAGCCCTCCAGAGCGCGCACGCTCCCAAAGCTCCAGCAGCTTCCATTGTTCGGCAGGTGTCATGATTTGAGTCTCCAAGGTTCAGGCTTCATGGGCAATCT
>JBIJBP010000212.1:0-6211 GCA_044345155.1 Prosthecobacter sp.
TGGCGCGAACAGGGCGGCGGGGTGGGTTGGACACCCGCACGAAGATAGCCACGGCAAGCAGCGTACAACCTCTATCTCCTGACTTGTGGGTAAAGCTCAGAGCAGGGCTGCCGCAGTCCATGTGGGGAGAGAACCTGCTGCGGTGGTGTAAGACTCCGCTCCACCTCCAGTTCCGAATCACCAGTTCGCGGGTCTGCCATGCTCTCGAAAGTCCAGGGTGGTTCACGCCAGCAGGGCTGGCTTGGGGAAAGCGGCAGCAGGGCTGCCGCAGTCCATGGGGGGAGAGAACCTGCCACACCGGGGGGGTCGGACAAACAGGGGGTGACAGGGTGGAAATTTGAGTTTCCTGTTGGGCTCATGCCGAAGCCCGCCCCTGCCCGTCGTCTCCGCCAGGATGCTCCCGCCGCCGCCTTTTGTTCCAGGGTCAGCCGCCCGGCCGTTTCTTTTTCCAGAAGCAGTGGATCAGGCGATCGCGTTGAAGGCGGCTTCGAAGTCGGCAGCGGCAGCGATCATCTCCTCAAATCGGGGTGTATCCCCGAAAAACATGGGTCCCAGCATGTCCTCGTAGTCGGCCCTCCAGGCTGCCAAATGCGCGGCTGGCGGGGTCAGGCGGAAGCTGCCGGGCCTGTGCGTGCTGTAGTCAACCCACGAGAAACGGAAGAAAAGCTCGCGATGTTCGGCCACGCGCTGGAAGAGGCCGGTCTGATCAAGGGCTCTCTGGCCGATGCCGGCGCGGAGCAGGCACCAGAGGTCGTAGTAGTGGCGGGCCATGCGCAGCTTCCGCGGCTTTTCGGCGGGACGAAAGGTTTCCTCGTGGAGAAGGCAGGCTTTTTCCCAAAACGTGCGCTCAGCTGAGAGGACGCGGACGGGAAAGGCGGGTGCCGGATCAAGCGCGGGGAAGCACTCGATGACATACGGCTGGATGGATTTCTCCTCGCTGGGCCAGTCATCGGAGCGGGCTCCGAGCTCAATCTTGACCACGGGCCTGACGTAACCCGCAGCCGTGGTGGGAAAGACCGAGGGGTAATGGAACAGCAGGCACTGACCGTCCGGCATGTCCGGATCAACTTCCAACCGCCAGTCGGCATCTCCCAGGGCGTCATGGATGCGTGCGGCGAGCGCGGGCAGGAGCATGCCCGTCACAAAGGCCTGGGAGGCCTTGATGAGGGCTTCGAGACGATTCCGGCGTTGTTTGCTGCTCGGGGCGCGTTCGGGCGAGGCGTCACCACCGAAGCCAAGCATCTCCTTGTCCACGACGAGGTCAATGTCTTCGGAAAAGCGCTGGATGAGCTTCCAGGCCTTGGAAAGGGAGGTGCCGCCTTTGAAGGTCAGGCATCCGCCGATTTCAGGCAGGGCAAACAGGGTGCGCAGCGTCCAGCAAACCCAGAAGTCCTTTTCAACACTTGCCGCCTGCAGGCCCATAACCTCATCCACCTGCTGATAGGCAAGCAGGCGCCGGGCGTCGGTGATCTGGAGAAAGCTGTCCATCGGCTAGGACTTCGGTTCGGCGAGCCGACGCAGGATGTCCGCAATCCAGGCCGGAGCATGGACGAGATCCTTGCGGATGATGGGGCGGTCAGCATCGGAAATTCGGCGCTCCAGAATGGCGAGAACCCCGGCATCGACCCGGTCTCTCCCCAAGTGGCGAAGGGCTTGTATCATGGTGCCGCTGATGCGCCCGGCGGTGGCCATGTTTCGCGGCGTGGTGTGCTGGAGGATGATCTCCCGTCTGCCAATTTTGACCCTGCGGGCGGGGCCGTCGGTGAGAAAGACAATGCGCGATGGAACCTGGTCCGAAAGGCCGAGGACATTCGATGCATAATCGCCGGAGGGTTGGATGCGGATGGCATCGCGGGCCACCAGCGCTCGGGCAATGGCATCGGCGGAGGGGGCCACGGAACCCAAAACGGGGTCAGTGACTGGGTAATCGTAAAGGCCGCGGGCTACTTGACGAATGGTTCCAGCCGCCTTGAGGCGCCGCAGGCTGGAGTCAATCGCGGCGGTGCCTCCCAAGTCACGAAAATGCTTGGGCGTGAACACCCAACCCCTCCCGTGACCAAAAATACGTCCAGTCACTTTGGAATCAATGGTTGGGGTCGGGTTTGCCATGGCTCTTTTGACGGAAAAAGTGGGTGCTTTTTACGTCAAGTCAAAGACTCTTGCCGGATCACAAGGCATTTCCCCGTCGCGAGCTGTCGTTCGCCTTATTCACGCTAGGCTCTAACGGTGACCTCGAAAGACATGAACCTGGGGTGAAACGAACCCAGCGAATGTCAACCACCGGGTCACGGTTGACGTTTACCTCAGAGGCCCAGTCCATGGGGGGAGAGAACCTGCTGCACCGGGGGGTCGGACAAACAGGGGGTGACAGGGTGGAAATTTGAGTTTCCTGTTGGGCCCATGCCGAAGCCCGCCCCTGCCCGTCGTCTCCGCCAGGATGCTCCCGCCGCCGCCTTTCGTTCCGGGGTCAGCCGCCCGGCCATGTGGCGGGTGCTGGAGATCCACAAGATCCTCCGGGCCGGCCGCTATCCCAACTGCACGACGCTGGCGCAGGAGATCGAGGTCACTCCGAAGACCATCCAGCGGGACATCAGCTTCATGCGCGACCAGCTCGGCCTGCCGCTGGAATACCACCCGATCAAGCACGGCTACCACTACACCCAGGAGGTCCATGAATTCCCCATGCTGCACCTGTCGCGCTCGGACCTGGTGGCCCTGTTCCTGGCGCGTCATGCCCTGGAGCCCCTGCGTGGGACGCGGCTGGAACGCATGCTGGCCGACAGCTTCAGCAAGATCGCCGAGGCCTGCCCGGGCGAGGTGTCGATTGAATGGCATGAGCTGGACGATGCCTTTTCGGTGAAGGCTTCGGGCGTGCTGCCGGCGGACGTGACCTTGTTCGGCGATTTGCTGGACGCCATCCGAGGCACGCGGGAGGTGAGCTTCGACTACCACAAGCTCAGGTCCACCCGGCCGGAGCGACGCTGCGTTCAGCCGCATCACCTCGGCCAGATCGAGCATGGCTGGTATCTGATCGCCTTTGATCCGACCCGTGAAGCGATGCGCACCTTTGCCCTGCAACGCGTCTCCCAGCTCGAAATCCACAAGGCCAGGTTCACACGCCAGGCCGGGTTCAACGCGCGCGATCATCTGGGCGGCGGCTTCGGCGTCTGGAGCTATCCCGGCGAGCAGAACCGCAGGCACGAGGTGCAGATCCGGCTGGAGGGCTATGCGGCGCGGGTAGTGGCCGAGCGGCAGTGGCATCCGACCCAGGCCATCCGGAAGCTCAGGGCGGATGGCAGCCTCATCGAGTTTCAGGCTGACCTCGCCGGCCTGGAGGAGATCACCCGCTGGGTGCTGAGCTGGGGCAGCAAGGCCCGGGTGATCGGCCCGCCCGAGCTGAAGAAACGCGTGAAGGAGGAGCTGGCAAAGATGATGAACGCGGGCTGATCCAGGCCGGCAGGAGCGCATGCTTCAGGGCCTGGCCTGGCTGCGAACCAGCCGCCGCGCAACCGACCTCCGTCATACATCAGGGTCCGGCCTAGCGCGGCCTTGACGCACCACCTCAGGGTTCGGGCAAGGGCATCCGGGATCGGCTTCAGCGTTCGAAGAGCCTGGCCTTGGCCTCCTGATTGAAGGCTGCCACAATCCAATCGCGGCGCTGCTCCAGGAATGCCTTGAAGCCACGTTTGATGTTCTCATCCCACAGGGGTGAGTCATTGCGGTAAGGGATCAAATGGCTCTTCATGACCTTGGCAAAATGCTTTCGGCCCCAAAACTCCGCCAGGTAGCGGAGAGGATGCTGCGCGCCGAAGGCACGATTGTTCTGGGCGGCCAGGTAGCAGATGTTGCACAGCGCATTGACCCGCTCCGGACGAATGCCCTGCCGCTTGAGCAAATCCCGGGGCCAGATGTGATGAAGTTCCTTGGCGTTTCGTGCCGAGGCCACCGGGCCCAGCGGTATGACCTCACCGTTGTCCACATAGCGGGGAGCCTTGCAGGCAAGCAGGAGCCGGAAAGCCTTCGAAAGGGCCGAGCCGCCCAAATACGGCTCATGAAGCAGCGAATCCGCAGAAGCTCGCTCGGTGATCGCATAACGGCCCTTTCGCGTCGTGCCAAGGCGCTCAAAGAAGGCGGCGTCGGACAGAAGGTGATGCTGGTAACCGCGGCCCGCGTAGCGGTTGCGAACCGCGGTGTGCCAGAACCACTGCCGGATGGCTTTCCGCTGGAGCGGGGTCGGCTGAGCCCGGTTGTTCCAATAGAAAAAACCGGCCAGCACAGCGATCATCTGCGAGTACGGCAGCAGCTTGAAGTCGCTGACCTTCATCTGGTGGATGAGGTGGTCGCAGGCCAGGCGGAGGCATTCCGCAATCCTGGGCTCCTCGCGTTCAAACCATTCCAGCCCCTCCTCGGTGTCGTTGATTTCGCGGGCTATTCGGGAGAACGCACGCTGGCCAACTTCACGAATGCCCCGAGTCCAGGCAAGCGTGGTCCAGTAGATGCTTTTGTCGATCTCGGCGAAGCCATGGGTCAGATGGCTGCAAAGCAGGCGGAAACGATGTACGGGCCGGACCCGGGAGGCGGCGGTGAAGGCCCTGTCCGCCTCCGAGATCTTCATTCCCTGCGTGTTGATCCGAATGAAGGTCTCACGAACATCCGCCAGATCCCGGGCCTTGAGAAACTGAATGAAAAATTTGTATCCCAGGAGCCGGTTCCGGCAGTCGGCGATTTTTTTGAGCTTGGTCTTCGAAACCCCCCGGAAGAGCTGGCGCCAGCGGTCGGACAGGACGTCGCGCATCGCAAAATGCACGCCGGGATCGGATTTGCGCAGATAAACAAACTCCGGGACCTCTGAATCGAGCGACAGGAAAATGCGCCCGAAATCGATTTCTCGGCGGTCCGAATTCAGGATCATCTTCCCCTGCCGGAGAAGGTGAAGAACCGACAAACGCTGCTGACCGTCGATCAAAAAGTAGATTTCCTTGTTCGCGGACGGATCGAAAGGCGGCAGCACATGAAGGGAATGCCGCAGGTGCAGACTCTGTTCCCGGCCGGTTTTCCAGATCATGGCAGTCCCGATGGGATAGCCTTTCATCATGCTGTCCAGAAGCGAACAGGCCCGCTGGGCATTCCAGACGAACTCCCTTTGGATCTCAGGAATGGCGAGGCGGCGTTCATCGAACCAGTCAAACAATGTGCGGACGGAGCAGGCCTTGATGGAAACAAATGTCATGGATGGAAAAACTGGAACAAAAGGGAAGAGCATGCCAAGCGCAATTCAGGCGAAGCCGCTGCCGAATCGAGCCGGAGGTGTGTCGGAATTCAGCCCGTGGTCAAGCCAGGCTTGCCGAGCGAGAACTTCAGGATCGAAGTGGTGGACGATCCTCGGTCCTGCGGAGCGCGATGGACGGACGGCCAGGCTCAGGCGGCTGTCGAGAGACGATGCTCCAAAACAAGGCTTCGTGCGTTTTGATTCCTGAGTTTCCTCCTCTGAAACCAAAGGGAAGAAGCAAGCCCTCTCTCTCCTTTGAAACGAGTCCGGAGAGGCTGGCGGGCCGGACGTTTTCGAAGCTCGGAAGTTCAGCGTGCCTGCGCCAGCCTTTCGCTCATCTTGCGGAGCAAGATGGCTACTCTGCTTGCGCTCTTCCGCAGCCGTCATGGTATCGTGACAGGCGTTTTTGCCGATGTGCCGAGACCAAGCATGGCACCTTCAAACACCCGGCGCCTGCGGCTGGCTTCACTTCTTCCCTTCAACGGCCTTGTCCTTCGCCTTGCCTTTGCCCCTGCCCTTTTCGGAGCCTTCGGGGCGGAGTTCTTCGCCCCAGTCGTTGCGGGCGGGACCGACCCATTCGTCCACGTAGGTCGTGGCGGCCCAGTCCTCCCATTGGCGGATCAGATGCTGGCTCAGGGCGGGGAACTTGCCGATGATGTCCTGCTGCTCGGTGCGGTCCTCGTCGATGTTGTACAGCTCCCAGGGGCCCTTGAACTTCTTCACGAGCTTCCAGGGGCCGGTGCGCAGGGCGCGGTTGCCTTCATGCATCCAGAAGATCGGCTTCACGCGATGCAGGGGCTCGCCACGGACCGCAGGCATGAGCGAGACGCCCTCCATGGGCAGGATGCGCCGTCCCTTGAACTCGGAAGGATAGACCGCGCCGGTGACGTCGCAGGCGGTCGCCATGAGGTCGATGAGATGCGCGGGCTGGTGGTCGAGCTT
>JBIJBP010000213.1:0-6131 GCA_044345155.1 Prosthecobacter sp.
ACGCTTGCCAGCCGCACCAACATCACCATGACCAACGAAACAGCCTTCAAGGTTCTCGCTTATGCCATCCATCGTTAGGCACTTCACCCTCAGCTAAAATGGTTTCAACTGAGCAGGTTCATCAGAGAAAAAATATTTAATGCAGTTTCTAACAAACGAGCTTTTTTGGAGTTTACCCCCCAATGTTTTCCAACCTGTTTTTTGCGGTTCTGACCGCTATTTGTGGTGGCTGCCGCCTGCGTGGCAGCCTCTTGCTTTTGCTTTCTGTCGCAGGGGGACTGTCGGCCCAGATTTCGAGTGTTGAAAACCTTCAGTTGCTGCTCAGCCAGAGTTCGAACCCCGCATCTGATGCTCCTCAGCCTAATAAGGCACGGGTAAGCTCAAATCCAAACGTCTTTTATGCTGCGCCCGGGCCCTGGGGGAATCTGCGCTGCGCTTATATCTATTTGGAGGCTCCCAAGACGCTGGTCGAAAGCTTTCCGCTGCCAAACACCCAGCCGCGCTGGATTTTTCCTGAGTCGGCGCTGCCCCAGCTTGGCGGATTCCTGAAAGATGCCGGCCTTTCTCAGGCCATGGTGGATGCTCTTCTCGATCCCAAGACCATCGTGAAATCCGATGGCATGGTCTACCTCTACCCTCGGCCGCCTGACCTTGAGGCCATCCCCGCGCAGACCCGGGCTGTCATCTACACGGAGCTCGCCAAATACCCGCCCAATGAATTTCACATGGATCCTGTGCTGATCATCGGCAGCGACGTGAAGGAATGGTATCGGACGAGCAAGCTCCGGCCCGACATCGTGGCCCTCATTGAAAAGATGTCCTACAAGCGCGGTGAGACCATTGCCTTCAGCGACATTCCCGTGCTCCTCGGCTATGCCCAGGGTGAGGCTGAGGCGAGGTCGATCTTCAAGGCCATGACTCGAACCCGCGGGATCATGGTCAAGATCGAGGCTGACCATAACACCAATGTGGAGGATGTGGTGAACTACTGGACCCTGGGAATCGGACTGCGGCGCAAGGACGTTGAGCCTCTTCTTCAGTCCATCATCGACACGGATGGCATTGAGGCCCTGCCTCTTTCCCACATGCTGCCCGCCCTGGTACGCAAACTTCTCTACACCTACCCCGGCATTGATCTGGCGAAAAACGGCCTGCTGCCCGACTGTCATTGGACGAGCCTGAATTTCTTCAACTACGATCCCCATGAATACCTGCTCGACTCCAGGCTTGCGACGAGCGCCGTGCTGGAGCGTTTTGAGCCGGTGAGCCCGCCTTACAAGTATGGAGATGTTTTGTTTTTTCTGAGCAAGGACACGGGGGATGCCTACCACTCCTGCGTCTATCTGGCCGATGGTCTGGTGTTCACCAAGAACGGGAGAAACCTGCTCTCACCCTGGCTCATCATGAAGCAGGAGGATGTGGAGAAGGTTTATTTGTACCGTGGCGATGGCCGCGTTCAGGCCTTCAGGCTGAAGCCGACGGAACCTTAAGCCTGAAGTTCGGCGATCACTTCAACCTCGATCAGGGCACCCAGGGGCAGTCCTGCCACGGCGACGGTGGAGCGGGCGGGCTTGTGGCCCTGGAAGGCTTCGTCATAGATCGGGTTCACCTTGGGGAAGTCAGCCATGCTGGTGAGGAACACGGTGGCTTTCACGACATGGTTCATGTCGAGGTTTTGAGCCGTCAGGAGTGCCTTGATGTTGCCCAGCACCTGCCGCGCCTGCCCTTCGACGTCGGCAGCCTCGATTTTGCCAGTGGCGGGATTGATGGGGATCTGGCCTGAACAGAAGAGAAGGCCGCCGCAGCGCACGGCCTGGGAGTAGGGGCCAACGGCAGCCGGGACATTGGGGGTGTTGTTGACGAGTTCCATGGTGCCCAGGTTTTGGGCCGGAGGCATGGCTGCGTCAAGCTGCGGACGGATTTTCTGCGTCAATTGGCGGCTTCGATGAAGCTGAGGAGGTCGGCCATGTCCTGAACACTGAGGCCGCCTTCCAAACCCTCGGGCATGAGGCTCTGGCCGCTGGAGCTGCTACCCAGGATCTGGGCGCGCTGGAGGGTGACCTGGGCGCCTCCCATCATCTTCAGGGTCATGCTGCTGGCGTCATCCGCCGTGATGATTCCCAGGATGGTCTGGCCCTCCCGTGTGTTCACCTGATAGGCGATGTATTGGGAGGCGACCTCCTTGTGCGGTTGCAGGATGGCGGTGAGCAGTGCTTCTCGTCCCTTGGATTTTACGGTGGTCAGGCCCGGGCCGACTTCAATGCCCAGCCCGTTCGCCTGATGGCAGGCCATGCAGCGGGAGATGTAATGATTCTGGCCGGCCTTGGCGTCACCCTTCATGCCGACGGCTGGGGAAAAGGTTTTCACCACCTCTTCTCGGGACGGAGGAATGACGGACTTAAGGACGGTGGCCGCCAGTTTGGCGATGCTGGCGTTCTTATGATTCGCAAGCGCCTGGACCTGGGAGGCGGCAAGCTCCTTCGGTTCGGGGCCCGTCCCGGTGCTGATGGCTTCCAGAAGGGCGGTGGCGCCGTCATCGCGGGAAAGCAGCGCCACCAGGGCCGTCTCGCGGGCCTTGGGCTTCATTGCAGGCCAGGCGGCCAGCACCGGTGTGGCTGCGGACTTGCCAAGCAGCTGGTTCAGGGCCTTCACGGAGGCGGCCTGGAGCTTTTCAGCCTGATCCTTCTTCAGCCCGTCCAGAAGGGCTGCCTCGGCCTGTTCCTTGCCTGCAAGGGCAAGCAATTCGATGGACTGAAGTCGTGCAGGTTCAGGCGCCGCATTGTCCCGGGCCGTGGCGGCGGCCTGGGTGAAGACGGCGGCAAGCCTGCCTCCGTTGTCCATTTTGGAAATCGAGCCGCCGCTCTGGCGGAGGCCGTCGGCCAGGGCCTTGAGGCCGTCCCGACGCATGGCTGCGGCGGTGCCGGGATCGGCGAGCCACTGGATGGCGCTTTCCACGGCTGCCGGCTTTTTCTGGCGGCCGATCATGGCCAGCAGGGATTCAGCGAGCGCTGGCGTCAGGGGCTTGTCATGCTTTTGGTTTAGCGATTCCAGAAGCTGAAGCGGGTCGGTGCCCTCGCTGTTAAGGAGGGCCGCGACGATGAGCGGGCTCTCGGCCGAGGCTGCCAGGAGGCTGGCCTGACGCGCTTCGGGCGTTGTGCCGGCGATGCTGGGAAGCCCGTCAAAGAACCTGCGGAGGAGCATGGCATAGGTGAAGCGGACGCGCGGGGATGCGTCGGAACCGAGGGCGTTGACGGCGGTGATGATCCGGGGTTCCCTGGGCAGCAGCAGGCTGAGCTGGGCGGCCTTTTCCCTGACCTGGGCGTCCGGGTTTTTCAGCGCAAGTTCGACGTCGCTGATGTCCAGGCCATTGAGGGAGGCGAGGGTGTTGAGGACATGAAGGGTCTCCAGGCTGGACTCAGGGCGGGACAGGCTCTGCTTCAGCAGCTGGACTGCCGACTTGTCCTGCCTCTCATAAAGCAGGCGCTGGGCGGTGTCACGGTGCCAGCCGTTCGGATGACCGAGCGTCTTGACGAGCTCCTCGACGCCAGCGGAGGCGAGCGTGACCTTCCGTCCTTTGCGCGGGGCACCACCGTTGGGCAGGATGCGCCAGATGCGGCCCCGATCATTGCCGCTGTTCAGGTCAATATGCTTCTTGATCTCGTCCGGGATGCTCCAGGGATGCTCGATGACCTCACGATACATGTCGCAGACATGAAGGCAGCCGTCGGGGGCGTTGGCGAAGTTGACGACACGGACCCAGGTGTCCTTGCTGGCGGCGAATTCGAAGCCGCGTTCATCGGCCGGGCGCTCGCCCTCCAGGTTGATGCCGTCCCTGGCATAACGAATGATTTTGCGATGGATCAGCTGGCCGCCGGCGTCGCCGCTGAAGCTGTTGTTCACAAACTCCGGCCCGTAGGCGTCGCCCCGGTAGATCGTGGTGCCGGTTGCACCGGTGAAGTAACCGCTGACCCGGCCCCCGCCCTCGACGGCGCCTTTGACGACTCCTGCGATGCGCCACCGGGTGCGGATGATGCGCCAGGGCTCGTCCGGGCTGATGCGGAAGACCTCGGCGGCACCCCCGTCCACGGCGATGCTGCGACGGCTTGGAGGCATGTCAAAGTAGGGGCTGCGCGGGGCCAGGCGGTCGTCATAGAGCCAGTACTGCAGATGGTCGGAGTTCGAGCAGCCGAACTTGCGGCCGTAGTTGTCGAAGCTCATGCCATATTGAGCGCCTCCGGACTCAAGGCCGAACTCGTGGGTGAGCGGGTCGAACCAGAAGTCACGCCCGCCAAGCTCCTGTTCCGGAAGTTCTGGACGCTTGAGGCATTTGATGACGCCGCGGTTGCCGCCTCCGGCGAGGACATGGACGCGGTTGTCCTGGCCCCACTGAAAGCTGTTCATCAGGCCCTGGACGTTGAGGATCTTCAGGCCGGTGCCAAAGCCGGTGTAGACTTTTTCACGCACTTCCGCCCTGCCGTCGCCGTCCTTGTCCTCAAAACGCCAGATGTCTGGCGTGGCGCCGACATAGAGGCCGCCGTTGGCCCAGATGAGCCCTGTGGGCCAGGGCAGGTCGTCGGCAAAGACGCGTGAGGTTTCATAGAAGCCGTCGCCGTCCTGGTCCTCGAGCACGGAGATACGGCCGAGATGGGGCGTGAGGTCGCGCATCTCCGAATAGTCGATCATTTCGCAGGCAAACATGCGGCCGCGTTCGTCAAAGCAGATGGCGATGGGGTCACGCACCTGGGATTCGTGCGCGGCGGCCTCCAGCTTGAAGCCCTTTTTCACCTGCCAGGTGGCCGGGGCGTCCTTCGGTTCAACGGCCGGGTAGCGCGGCAGGTCCCTGGCTGGATCGACATTCACGGCGTTCTGAGTTTCTCCATAGGCCTTGGCGTAGGTGGTCTTGGTCTGGATGCCATCCTTGGGGGCCTGTCCGGACATCGGTGCAGGGGAGAGGAAAAGCAGGATGAAGGGCAGGAGGAGCAGCGCTTTCATGATCGGTTCTCTACCAACGCCAAGCGGCTGCCTGCTTCCAGCCCGGCCCCGGACGGCTTCCGATATTTTTGGCATGGGCGCCGGAGGTGGCAAACAGCAGTTGCCTCATCTGTGGGAACTGTGAAATGAATGGGCTGCGTTCAACCTCCATACTGCATGTCCCTCGGCCAATTGCTCCTCACCGGCGTCCCCGGTCCTGAACTCGATCCTGAAACCGCCGCCCGCTTCAAGAAGCTCCAGCCCGGCGGCTTCATATTGTTCGGCCGCAACATCAAGTCCCCTGAGCAGCTCCGGAAGCTCATCGACGACCTGCGCGACCTCTCGGACATCGAGCCCTTCATCACCATCGACCAGGAGGGCGGGCGCGTCTCCCGTCTGCGCCTCATTGGCGAGGAGCCGCCGAATGCGCAGGCGCTTCGTGACAAGGGGGATCCTGAGCTGATCAAGACGCATGGCAGGCTGACCGGCCGGATTCTCCGCCTGTTCGGCTTCAACCTCGACCTCTGCCCCGTGCTGGACATCAGCTACGACGACCAGGCGGACAATTCCCTGAAGGGGCGTTGCTGGGGACGGGATCCCCAGCAGGTCATCACCAACGCGGGCATCTTCAACAGGGCGATGCGCAAGGAGGGGGTGCTCTCCTGTGCCAAGCATTTTCCTGGCTACGGCCCGGCGGAGTGCGATCCGCACGAGTTCCTGCCGGTCATTGCCAAGAGCCGCCAGGACATGGAGTTGAGCGAGCTGATGCCCTACACGGCCCTGCTGCCGGAGCTTGACAGCGTGATGACCTGCCACAGCAACTACACGGCCTACGATCCCGGCCGCGGGCGCTGGCCGGCGAGCCTCAGCCACAACATCTGCACGAAGCTTCTGCGTGACCAGCTCGGCTTTGAAGGTCTGGCGATGACCGATGACCTGGACATGGGAGCCATCCTCAACGAGGTCACCTTTGAACAGGCCATCCAGGAGGCCGTGCGCGCCGGCAACGACCTGGTGATGATCTGCCACCGCTTGGAGATGGTGGAACTTGCCCGCCGGCATCTCGAAGGGGTCGAGCACCCCGTGCTGCATGATGCGCTGCTGCGCATTGAGAAGACCAAGAAGCGACTGGTCAGGCCGGACAAGTTTGACCTGGACCG
>JBIJBP010000094.1:0-19788 GCA_044345155.1 Prosthecobacter sp.
TCAAGGCCCTGCCCATGACCCTGGACACCCTCTGGGCGCTGGACGCGCTGGGGGCGGTTGAAGAGCCGCCGCTGGATTCCAAGGATCCCTACATCCGCCGCTGGGCGGTCAAGATGATCGGCGAGGGGCATGCAGGCAGTGTCGAGGCCCTGGTCAGGCTTGCCCGGGAGGAGAAGCATCCCGAGGTGCGCGCGCAGATGCTCGCGAGCGCCAAAAGGCTGCCGGCGAAAGCCGCGCTGCCCCTGCTCTGGAGCGGTGAGGCTGAGGATGAAAGCGGGCACCTGCCGCTGCTGGCCTGGTGGGCGCTGGAGTCGAAGGCCGAGAAGGAACGCGAGGCCGTGTTTGCCTTTTTGAAATCGGACAGCGCCTTCATGCAGACGAAGCTCTTTCGCGATCATCTGGCCGAGAAGCTGGCGAAACGCTACGCGCTGGCCGGAGGCGAGGACAACCTGAACTCCTGTGCCGGGCTGCTGACGCTCACGACGGATGAAAGCCTGCGTGGCAAATTCATCGCAGGCATCGCCTCGGCCTTTGAAGGCGCCGAGATGCCGAAGCTGCCGGACGCCTTGCAGAAGGCGCTCAACGATTACATCGCCAGGCAGAGCGGCGGCGATCTGACGCTGGCGCTGCGCAGCGGCAATGCCGAGGCCTTGAAGAAGGCCGTGCAGCTTCTAGAGGACAAGAAGGCCTCCAGCACCGCGCGCATCGCGATTGCGAAGACCCTGGCCGAGCTGGGCAGGCAGGAGGCCGTGATGCCCATGGTGAACATCCTGAAGGCGAGCAATCCCACCGGGCTCAAGCGCGGCATCCTGCAGGCGGCGGCCCGGTTTGACGACAAGCGCATCCCCGAGGCCCTGCTGCTCGGGTATGAATCACAGATCGCCGGTGACAAGGCCCTGCGCGAGGATGCGCTGCGGGTGATGGCGGGGCGCAAGGAGTGGGCGCAGATCCTGGTGAACTTCGTCAATGAATGGAAGGTGCCCGCGAAGCATTTCAGCGTCGACATCGTGCGCCAGCTCAGCCTGCACAAGGACGCGGACATTGACGCCGCCATCGAGAAGCACTGGAAGGGGCTGCTTGCCACCGGGCCGACCCCTGAAAAGAAGAAGGAGTCCGAGCGCATCAAGGCGGTGATCAAGACGGGCCTGGGCGACGCCGCGAAGGGCAAGGTTCAGTTCACGGCGCGTTGCGCCATCTGTCACAGCCTGTTTGGCGAAGGCGGCAAGATCGGCCCGGACCTCACCGGCTATGACCGCAGCAACGCCGACTTCTGGCTCGACAACCTGTTCATGCCCAGCATGGAGATCCGCGAGGGGTTCGGCGCCTACATCGTCAGGACCAAGGGCGGCCAGATTCTCAGCGGGCTCATGGACGCCCAGGACGCCAGCGGCATCGTCATCAAGGACATGGCGGGCAACAAGACGTCGGTGAAGCAGGCTGACATCGAGAAGCTCGAGGCCTCGCCGGTCTCCCTCATGCCCGAGGGCCTGACCGCCGGCATGAGCGAGGCGGATCTGAAGGACTTTTTTGCCTACCTGATGAAGCCCTGAGAGCGGGAGGGGAATGTCCAACGGCCAAGCCCCCATGACCAGGGAATGCGCCAATGCGCAAAGGCCCAACTTCATTCTCCTGCCCGGCTTTGTTGATCGAGCGACACCGATGGACAGGCCGTTCGTAAGCGCATGCCGGAGGTGAAGCGAGGCTTGGTGAGCGAGAACCACCTTCTTGAAGAAACGAAACGTTTTCGATTCAGGGCGGAGCCATGGAGGGGCGCGAGCAGGGTGCAATTTGACCAAGGCGTTGACGCACAGGGTTGGCGAAATCCTCTCGCTCATCTCGCGGAGCGAGATGGCTACTCTGCTTCGCTCCTGCGCACCGAAGATGCGGTCAGGGTTTCTTGGCCCTGGGTCGTTCATTCCCAGGTGTTCTGACATGATGCCGACGAACAACCGTATGCTTCTCGCGCCCTCTCCAGGGCGCATCCCCAACGCGGACCTTGGACGATCCGGTTGCGGTGGTTTTCGGCCACTTCGCGCCTTGCACCACCGGCTTACCTCTTCCGAGCCACCGGCTTGGGTGAGTCGTGTTGAATCACCTCCCGGGGCAAATCATCGGTGGGCTATGAAGCTGCGCCAGCAAGGTAGCCATCTTGCTCCGCAAGATGAGCGAGAGGCTTTCGCCAACAGGCAGGCGGCCGGAATTCGTCTACGCATGGGCTTGTCAGACGTCGGGCGCTTTTGATTCCCCCCATCAAAGAACTCCTTCATGCCTCAGCCTTGAGATTTGAATCTTGGAACTTCCCGGGTCATTGGCTCCTGGTCCATGGTCATTCCTTCCCTGCGCCCCAGGGCAGGGCATGGGTTTTGAATCCCTTCTTGCCTCGCAGGCAATCCCGGCCATGCATCCTCCCCCCTTATGACCCGCCAAGAAAACATTGATACCTTCTTCCGCAACGGACGCACCGTCATCCTGCCCGTCGATCACGGCTGTGCGATCCCGGTGCCGGGACTGGAAAACCCGTTCGAGATGATTGAGCGCGTCAGCCCCTACGTGGATGGTTATGTCATCAACCTCGGGGTGGCCATGCGGGCGGCGGATTCGATGGCCGGCAAGGGGCTCTGCCTGCGCACGGACGTCTACAACACCCGCATCACCGGCGAAGGCGCCGCCTCCATCAATGTCTATGGCGTCGAGGAGGCCGAGATGGTCGGTGCGAACGCGGTGATGAACATGCTTTATCCCGGCGGCCCCAACGAACGCATCAACTACCAGGAGGTCGCCGACCTGATCCGCACCAGCTTTGACCTGGACATCCCGACGATCATCGAGGCCCTGCCGGTCGGCCTGGGCCAGAGCCAGCATTACACGCTGGAAAAGATCCAGTTCGCCGCCCGCCTCGCGGCTGAGCTGGGCGCGGATGTCGTGAAGGTGCCGTATCCGATTGATGCCAAGCCGGGCGACTTCCGCCGTGTCACCGAGTCCTGCTTTGTGCCCGTCGTGGTGCTGGGCGGCGCCGCGATGAACGACGATGCCAGCCTTTTGAAGATGGTGGAGGATGCCATGGACGCCGGTGCGGCGGGGATTGCCATCGGACGCAACGTCTGGCAGCACAAGAGCCCGCCCACCATCGCCCGCAGCCTGGCGGCGATCGTGCATGAGGAAGCCTCCGCGCTGGAGGCGCTCGCCCTGCTGAAAGAACCTCTTCGCTGAACCTGTTTCCGTCAGCCCCATGATGATCAAAAGCCCCGTCCTCGCCGGTCTGCTCGCCCTTGCCAGCCTGACTCACGCCGCTGAAAACAAGTCGTTCACGATCAATGCTGACGACTGGGCCGAGGGTGAGCTGCCCAAGGAGGTTTTTGTGGTTGAGGGCAAGATCCAGGTGGCGGCCAAGGACGGCAACAAGGCCATCGTCATCGATCCCGGTACGGAACTGACCGACGCCTGCGCCCAGGTGGCGGTGTCGGCGGCGGGAGAATCCAGCATTCAAGCCCGCGTGTTTGCGAGCAAGAGGGCGCGCAGCGTGCCGAAGTTTGGCGTCAGCGTCCACGGCATGAGCGGCTACCGCCTGCTGGTGAACGCCGCGAAAAAGCAGCTGGAGCTGGTGAAGTCGGATGTCGTGGCCGCCAGCGTGCCTTTCACCTGGACGAGCGATGCCTGGCTGAACCTGAAGCTGGAAGTGAAGCGTGGTGCCGGGGAGTCCTGGCAGATTTCCGGCAAGGCCTGGCCTGCCGATGGGGCCGAGCCTGCCGAGGCCATGGTCAAGGCCGAGGACAAGGGCCTGAAAGGGCAGGGGAAAGCTGGAGTCTGGGGCACCCCCTACTCCCAGACCCCGATCTATTTTGATGACATCCAGGTGTCTGTCGAAGTCGCCCCGGCGTCTTGAGCGCAGGTATCAGGGGCCGATCATTGCAGGAACAGGCTCGGAGCCCTATTTTGGCTTTCGGCACAGCTTTCGTGCAGAACCCAACCGAGGCTTCAGCCCCATTTATTTCGATAAGGAGAAAATAGCCCCCGGAACAGCCTCAAGAGTTAGGTAGCGATATTTTAAACATGGGCTGATCGCAGGGAAAGGTTGCTTAACTTATTTTAAATATCAAGTTCTTTTGTATTGAAATTATAATATCTCTGGATATAATTTCGATAATTAATGGAACAAAGTGGCCTTTCTAAAGCCCTTAACCAGGGCGGCAGAACAGGGAGTGAACAACTCTCTGCCGGGGGTTTTGTAGTTGTGGGGTGCGTTGGTAAAAGGTTGGCAATCAATGCTTGCAGTCTGCTTTTTGTCTTCCTGCAACTGCTGTTTTTGGACACAGCGACGGCACACAATCTCAATCAGCGGGCAGACTACATCGGCTTTGATCAGGAGACCCTGATGCGGATGCAGCAGCGTCAGGCGGCGGGGCTGCCCTTGATCCAGACGGGTGATGTCGTGGGCCTGATCATGAAAGCGACGCCGAGTGTTGGCACGCCGACCGGCGCGGGTGGTTATTCGACTTTCTTCATACCGGTGGGAACCCAGGTCGTGGGGGCGCAGTATGGGCGCATTGACAACAAGGGAGCTTTTGTCGTCATGCCGATGAAGGGCCAGTCGATCCTGGCGCTGGGGGATGGTTCGGTGGGAGCCAAGGTTCAGTCGGCGCTCAAGGGGCTGGAGCTGGGGCCGAACATCATCGGCGAGAAGTCCTTCACTGTGGACAGCAGCACGGGGTTGATGCGCGGCACGATGGCGGGGGTGTATTCCGACACCGGCATTTTTTATTCCACGGATCCGAAGACCGCCTGGCAGAGCTGGGTGAACATGGGCGGCTTTGACAACAGCACGGCCACGGTCACCGACAACCTGATCACGACGAACTCGGGCGACCGCATCCTGCCGACGACGCGCTGGGATGCCGAGCAGCTTCTGGCCTTTGGCAGCAAGGTGCCGATCTCGCCGATCGTGGACAACCTGGACGGCCGCGGCAACACCCCCTGGGGCATGGGCAGCCCGGTGGCCGGTCCGCAGAGCGGCTATGCCTGGCACTTTAACAAGACCTACTGGGATGCGAACGCCAGCGATGCCGCACGCATGAAGAACTCGGTGCGCGACATGGGGCCGTGGAAGCGCATCCAGTATCCGGGCAGCATGATCGCCAAGGACACGCCGGGCCTGCGCAGCACCGCCCTGGGGTATGTCGGCGTGGATGGGAGCGAGGTCGGATACAAGCTCAGCGAGGCGAATCCGCTGCCCGCCACGACCAGCTGGTCCGACACCACGAGCCCGAAGGCGGTGCGCATGGCCTGGGGCAACCTGGAGTTGTTCCGCCCGGAGTATGCGCGGGTGCAGTTCAAGGTCCTCGTCGGTCCCGGCCAGCCTGGGGCGCCGTTTGACGCGGCGGGCTTCCTGCAGGCCTATGGCGACACCTTTGGCGGCGACGCCGGCGGTGAATACACGAACAAGGACCACCTGTGGCGCTACTACGAGCCGACCACGGTGTCGCTGGCCAGCAAGCCGATGATCTTCAAGCAGGCCTCCAGGCCGAGTGTCGCGCCTAACGAAGTTTTCACCTACACCATCTGGTACACGACGTTTGGCAATTCGCCGCTGACGAACGTGGTGGTCGAGGACACGCTGCCGGCGGGGATCAGCTTCATCAGCGCCGTGCCTGCCCCCTCCGGCACCAGCCCGCTGCGCTGGAACCTGGGCACCGTTCCGGCCAACACCGTCAACAGCATCACCATGACGGTGCGCGCCACGGGCACGGGCATTCTCACCAACACGGTCTGCGCGACCAGCGACCAGGGCGTGAAGACCTGCAACACCGAGACCATCGAGGTGGCGAACAACCCGCTGCTTTATCCGGCGAAAAGCGTGACTCCGTCCTTCGCCAACCCGGGCGACGTGGTGACCTACACCCTGACGCTGACCAACGAGGGGACGGGTGCCAGCGCCGTGCCTCTGGTCGTGCGCGAGATGCTGCCGCAGGGCTTCACGTATGAGAGCCTGGTTTCGGTCAAGCTTGCGGGATCGCCCTCCTCCGCCGTCAGCGTCAACGCCGCCGACACGGCGAAGCCCGTGTTCACCGTCAACACGGGCATCGCCGCCGGAACCTCCCTGGTGATCACGTTCAAGGCCCGGATCAGCGCCAGCCAGCCGGGAGGCGTCTACACCAACTCCTACACCTTTGAATACAACGGCAAGGTCATGTCCACCGGGGCCCTGGCACCGGTGACGGTCGGCGGTTCCCGCATCGGCGACACCGTTTTCCGTGACTGGAACGGCAACGGCCTCAAGGACGTGTCGGACGAAGGGATATCCGGCGTGACCGTGCAACTGTTTGCCGCGGACGGCACCACGCTGATGAAGACGGCGATCACGGACGACCAGGGACGATACGACTTTGCCGGCATCGGCGGCGGGACCTACGTGGTGAAGGTGACTGCGCCCGCGTCGCACACCGCGACCTTTGACGTGGACGGCGTTGCCAGCCTGAACCAGGCGACGGTGGCGGTGGCCGACAACCAGAACCGGCAGGATGTGGACTTCGGCTACCGGCCTGGCGGATCAGGCGGCATTTCAGGTTCGGTGTTCAACGACGTCGGCCGCGACGGCGGCTACCAGGCCGCCACGGATGCAGGCATTGCCGGCGTGACGGTGCGACTTTACCGCGATCAGAACGGCAACGGCGAGGTGGACGCCCCGGGCGACGGCCTGCTGGCCACGGTGGTGAGCAGCGGAGCCACGGGGGCTTATTCCTTCAGCAACCTGCCCTCGGGGCTCGATTACGTGGTGGACGTGGATCAGACGGCCTCCGCGATTGTCACTGCGCTGGGGGGCACCCCGGTCATTCAGACCACGTCGGATCCGCTGGTGATCAGTTCCCTGGAGGGCAGCAAGGCCAACGCTCACTTTGGATTCTGGAGGGAGGTGCCTTCCTCGGTCGGCGGCAGCGCCTTCATCGACACCAATCTCAATGGCGTCAAGGATGCAGGCGAGGTGCCTGTGGCCAACCTGCTGGTGGAGCTTTATGCCGATCAGGACGGGGATGGCGCCGCCGATGTGAACGAACTGGTCCAGTCCGTCCGCACCAACGTCTCGGGCGTTTATCTTTTCGAAGGCGTCGGTGCCGGGGATTTCCTCGTGGTGATTGACATGGAGTCTCCCGAGGTTCCAGCCGGGCATCAGGTGGCTAACACCCTCCTTGGCGTGACGGTGGCTGTGGGAGAGAACAGCCTTTCCAATCACTTTCCGTTCTCGCCCCTGCTGACCAAGGTGGCGAACCGCAGCACCGCCCAGGCGGGTGACCAGATCGTTTATACGATCACGCCCAACTACAATGGCGGAGACTTCCTGGCAGGCCTGACGGTGACGGACGCCGTGCCCGCGGGTACGACGTTTGTCAGTGCGGGGCAGGGGGGCGTGCAGGACGACGGCACGGTGACCTGGAATCTGGGAACCACCATTCCAGCAAGTCCCGGCAGCTTGACGCAGAACCTCAACCTTTATGCCCTGCGCGGCAACGGCACGACGACCTTCTGGCGCTACAATCCCACGACCCTGGCCTGGCAGACCCGGGCGAGCACGCCATCATCGGTCAGCAGCGGCGGCGCGCTTGTTTCCACCGGCACCTACATTTACGCCCTGAGGGGAAACAACTCGACCAGCTTCTGGCGCTACAACGCCTCCACCAACGTGTGGAGCACTATGGCGAGCACGCCGGGGAGCATCGGCAGCGGAGGCAGGCTGGTCTATCTGGCCCCCTTCATCTACGCTCTGCGAGGCAATGGCACCACCAGCTTCTACCGCTACGACATCAGCGCCAACACCTGGACGACACGCGCCAGCCTGCCTGGCAGCATCAGTTCAGGCGGTTCCCTGGCCACGGATGGCACTTTCATCTACGCCCTGCGTGGCAACGGTTCGAAGAGCTTCTACCGTTATGATCTGGCGGCCAACACCTGGACGAGCCGGGCGAGCACGCCTGACGGCATCAAGTCCGGCGGGTCACTCAGCTGTGACGGCACCAACCTCTACGCCTTCCGCGGGGATGACCGGACCACCTTCTACCGTTACAACAAGTCGGCGAACACCTGGACAAAGATGGCCAATGCGCCGGGCACGGTGAACAGCGGCGGCTCCCTGGCCTTCGGCGGTTCATCCCTGTATGCCCTGCGTGGCGACAACAGCACGGCGTTCTGGCGCTACAGCTTCCAGTCCAACACCTGGACCACCCTGGCCTCGGTGCCGTCTTCGATCAATTCCGGCGGGGCGCTGGTGGAATACGGAGCTCCGGTTCCGACCGAGCTCACCGTGGACATCGCCACGGATAAAACGCTGGCCATCGATGGTGGCAGCGTCGCCGTCAGCATGACGGTGAGTTCCAGCGCAACCAACCTTTCGGGCGTGTCTCCGCCGTCGCTTAGCGTGGCCGTCACCAATGGCGCCACCGCCACGCTGCTTTCCGGACCGACGCCATCCTCGGGAAACATCACGGCTGGCGGCTCCTTGGTCTTCACCTGGACCTACCGGATCAATGCGGGCACGAACCCGGGCAGCGTGCGCTTCTCCAATGCGGCCTTCACCAGCGCCAGCACGAACTTCCCGGCCTCCGCCTCGAACTCGGTGCTGACGACGCGGCCCCTGACGATGACCGTGAGCGTGAACAGCAACAGCGGCCGTGACAGCCTGCGCAACATCGCGGGCATCCAGACCAATGAGTTTCGCGGCAGCTACCTGGTGGCGAATGTGGGAGCGGGAGGCAGTGCGAACGACCGACTCATCAAGCTCACCGGCACCACGGCCGTGGACGTGGGCAACACCGGCACCACCCTGATGCGCGCCCTGGCCCTCAGCTCCGATGGCTCCGTGCTTTATGGTGTGGACCGGGATGCCGCCACCGGCTCCGGCGCGGACCTGATCCTGAACAACGCGCAGAGCGCCAGTGGTGCCTCGCTGAGCCAGTGGGCATCGCGGGTGATTGGCTTCAGCAGCCAGTATTCCACCACGGACTGGTCTGCCGCGCAAGCCCTGGGCGAGCCAAACACGATGACCGCCGGGGACATCAAGACGGCCTGGGCGCCGGCCACGAACACGAGCAACCCCGAGTTCCTGCGCCTGGGCTTTGCCACGCCGGTGTATGCCACCTCGGTGCGCGTAAGGGAGACTTTCAGCGCCCCCTTCGTCACAGGCATCGAGCTGGTGGAGCCCAACGGCACCGTACATGTGCTGTCCTCCATCCCCGCAGACACCACCGTGGCTCCCGGCTATTACACCGTCAGCTTCCCGGCCACATCCTACCTCGTGGATGCCGTGATCGTCCGCACCGCCAAGTCGGGCTATGAGGAGATCGACGCCGTGGAGCTGACCGGCACTTTGGCGCCTCAGGCCATGACGGCCCTGGGCCGCTGTGTGAGCTCCGGCGATCCGCTGGTGGGGCCGCTGGGCGACATCTCCGTGGCGGACATCCGCGGCATGGCCTTTGATCCGGAAACCGGCGACCTCTACGCGGTGCATCGTCGTGAGGACACGACGGCGGGCAACACGCTGCTCGACTGCCTCTTCAAGATCGATCCCGCCACCGGCCTGCACGTCAACAGCGCCTTTGGCACGGGGGTGGACTACCTGGTGATCGCCACCAACACCCTGAGCACGCCGCTGTATGACATTGATGACATCAGCTTTGATCCTCAGAGCGGCCAGCTCTACGCCATCGCCAACGACTCCATCACCGGGTTTGGCGACAAGGACAGGCTGGTGATCATCGACACCAGCACCGGTGCCGTGAGTAACGTCGGCCGCTTCATGGTCGGCACGACCACCACGGCCATTGACGGCGTGCAGGGCATGAGCTTCGATGTGGACGGCAACCTCAACGTCACGACCGGCACGGGCGGGGCCGCCGCCACGAACAACACCCTGTGGCGTGTCAACACCACCAACGCCCAGTGCACCGCGAAGCTGCTGCTCACCTCCGCCCTTTCCGCCTACAGCGACTATGAGGCGATCGCCAGCCCGGTTAGCGCGGTCATCATCCCGCCGACGCAGAGCAATCCGGTTTACACCGGCCTGACGGGCAGCATCGGCGACCTCGTCTATGCCGACATCAACGCCAACGGCGCCTACGATGCCGGTGAGCCCGGGCTGTCCGGCGTGAGGATCACGGTGAAGAGCGGCGCGGTGACGAAGACGGCCACCAGCGACAGCCGCGGCTTCTACCGGGTCTTCGGACTGACCGCCAATGGCGGCACGCCCTGGACGGTGAGCGTCGACATGAGTTCGCTGCCGGAAAACTGGATCGCCAGCTCCGCGTCCACCCTGCAGCGCACTCTGGCCAGCAACAGTGCTCAGGTCGATGACGCGGATTTCGGCTTCTTTGGCCCGGCGGATCCCTCCGTCGCCGCCAGCGTCAGCGGTGTTGTCTGGACGGACGTCAATGAAGATGCCGTGCAGGATTATGACGAGGACCTGCTTTCCGGCGCGCGTGTGCTGCTTTATCGCGACCTGAACAGCAACGGTGCTCTGGAAGGCACGGATCTTCTCATCCGCGCCACCATCACCGACGACCAGGGCGTGTACCGCTTCACCCACCTCAATCCAGGAGCCTACCTGCTGGATGTCGAGGAGTCGACGCTGCCCGTGGGCATGATCCTGGTGAGCGGCGGCGGCAATGTGCGTGCCGTGACCCTGGCGGCTCTGCAGAGCCGCACCGGCGTGAACTTCGGCTACAACCACACCGGCAGCATCGGCGACACCGTGTTCTACGACATGAACGTCAACGGTGTCCAGGACGCCGGTGAGGAGGGCATCCCGAACGTGCGAGTCAGCGTCTATGAGGATGGCAACGGCAACGGCAGGGTGGACGGGGATGAGCGTGAGGCGGGCATCGGATTTACCAACGCCAGCGGCGTCTACACCGTCGGCAAGCTTGCGCCGGGACAATACGTGACGCGGGTGGACGAACAGCATGTCCCTGCGCCGCCGTCCAGCCCGAACGCCGGGCTTTACAACACCATGCTGCCGACGCAGGGCGAGGAGATCGGCGTGACCCTGGCGGCGTCCCAGGCGGTGACGAATGCTGACTTCGGCTTTGCCGAGATGGGGCTGGCCGAGGGGCATGTCTTTCATGACGCCAACTCTGACGGCAACATGAATCCCGGGGAGGCCGGTCTTTCAGGCATCAAGGTCACGGCGACGGGGACGGCATCGGGCGGCGGTGCCATCAGCCGCACGGCGGTGACGGACGTGGCGGGCGAGTACGCCTTCCTGCTTCCGGCGGGCAGCTATGTCATCACTTTTGATTCGGCGGACGCCGACTTCCCCGTCGGCATGACACGTCTCACCACGGTGGAGAGCCACACGGTCGTCATGCAGGGCGGCTGGGAGATGGAGGGGCTCGACTTCGGGCGCACCTACACCGGCGCGCTTGGCGGCAGGCTGTTTGCGGACACGAACGGCAACGGCACGCTGGATGGAGGCGAGGGCGGCATCGTCGGTGCCGTGGTTGAGCTGTTTGACGCCGCCGGCACCGCCTGGCGAGACGCGCGTGTCACCGGCAGCGAAGGCACTTACCGTTTCGACGGTCTAGCCAACGGCGCCCATGTGGTGAAGGTGCGCGCAGACTCGCTGACGGCGATCCAGGGGCCCACGATCACGGCGGACCCGGTCGCGCCGCTGGATGGCATTGCCAGCGCCACGATCAGCTCGGGGGCCAGCGTCCTGAACCTGAACTTTGGCTACAGGCCGGCCCTGACGGTTCCGCCTTCCTCGGCCTGTCCGGCTCCCAAGGTCCAGACAATCGGCTCGCAATACATGGTGACGCGGGTCGGCAAGGACATCCTGGGAGGTCAGACCTACCAGCATTCCCAGTGCATCATGGGCATGTCCCCCAACGGTCGCTGGGTCACCGGGGTTCGCTTTGGCACGACGACGCGCGGCTTCCTGATCAACACGCTGACCAGCCTCTACACGGATGTGACCAAGGTGACACCGGGGAACGTCCAGGCCGTGGGCTCGGATGTGAACGACGCGGGCGACGTGGTGGGGTATGAGAAATGGACCTCGGGCGCCAATGCGAATGTGATCCCCTGGTATCGCAACCGCGCGGCCTCCACCATCCAGCGGCTGACGACTCCGTTCGACGCCAGCCCGAGCATCACAGCCTCACCGGTCTCCATCACCAACGACAGTTCCTATGCCTTTGGCAGTGTCGATCCTGATGGTCCTGGAGGCACGCAGCCCAGCCAGGGCGGCTACTGGAGCCTGAGCACGCGGGCCTGGACGGCGGTTGCCGGCTGGCGCGAAGTTCTGGATGTGAGCGCCGACGCCACGGTGGCGCTGGTCGTCAACAGCAGCGGCCAGGGCCAGGTTCTGCGCGGAAACGTGCTCAGTGGCTGGAGTTCGGTGGTGGTCAGCTTCACCGGCAGGCTCAAGGGCGGCAAAGTCAGCCCGAACGGACGCTACATCGGTGCGGCGGAAACCGTGGCCGGCGTGCCGGTGCCGTTTGTGTATGACACGCTGACGGGCGTCCGCACCAACCTGCCACGCGCCGCCTCCGACACCCTGGGCGGGATCATCGGAGCAATCAGTGACACGGCGCGCGTGCTTGGCAGCATCTACCGCAGCGGTGGCAGTGTCGCCGTTCTGTGGGAGTCGCCGGCCTCCTCCTACACCACCCTGATGAACGTGCTTTCGAACGACGGCCACCTGGCGTTGGATTCGAGCTACTTCGGCTGGAACATCTACAACGGCGGCGATGGCATGTCGGCGGACGGACGCACCTTTGCGGTTTACGGAAACAACATCTTCAGCATGGAGGACTCTCTGATCTTCCAGAGCGTCGGTCCGGTCGCCGAGCGCCTCTGCGTGGGCAATGCGGTGTGGAGCGACACCAACTCCAACGGCATCAGGGAAGTCGGCGAGCCAGGGGTTGCGGGCGTGGTGCTGCGCATCTTTGCGGCGGGTGATGACGCCGAGGTGGGCGGCAGCGGCACGGCGGCGGATTACGAAGTTCTGCCGCCGGTGACGACGACCTCCTCGGGTGCCTACAGCTTCAGTCCGCTGCCTGCGGGCAAGTACTACATCACCCTGACGCCCACGCCCGCCCTGCCGGTCAGCTCCGGTGCGCCGGACCTGGCGGACAACGGTCAGGACAACGACAACAACGGACGCCAGCCCGGCGGTCCCGGCAGCCTCATCTACAGCCCGGTGATCACGCTTCAGCCCGGCACCGAGCCGGTGAACGACGGCGACAGCGATGCGAACACGGACTTCACCCAGGACTTCGGCCTCACGACAGGCCTTGCCATCGGCGACCTCGTCTGGGAGGACAGGGACGACAGCGGCATCTATGAAGCCGCGAACCAGGAGAAGGGCGTGCGTGGTGTCACCGTGCAGCTTCTGAACGCCTCCACGGACGCCGTGCTGATGACCACCACGACCGATGTCAACGGAGCCTACATGTTCGGCCTCGGCAGTTCGGCCGGGAACTACAAGGTGCGCATCCCCTTCCTGCCCTCCTCCACCCCGATGACCTCCACGGCCGTGGTCAATGCGGACAACGGCGTGGATCATGACAACAACGGCGCCCAGCCCGGCACCGGTGGATCGACGGTGACCAGCATGAGCTTCAATGTCGCGATGGGCGCCGAGCCTGGTACGGCGGGCGGCGGCAATTTTGAGAAGACCATCGACATCGGCGTGCGCGCCTGTCCGGTGCTCGACATTTCACCCGCCAGCCTTCCCGCAGGCGAGCAGGACACGGCCTACAGCCAGAGCCTGACCGCAGGCGGGGCGACGGGAGCCGTGACCTGGCAGCTTGCCAGCGGCAGCCTTCCGGAGGGGCTCACGCTCTCCAGTTCCGGCGTCATCAGCGGCACGCCGGTGCTTCCCGGTGTCTCCATCTTCACGGTGCAGGCGACCGACTTCAAGGGCTGCACGGGATCCCGCTCCTACGCGCTGACCATCAACTGTCCGGTGATGAGCATCACGCCTTCGTCGCTTCCGGTGCCGGCGGTCGGCGTGGCCTACAGCCAGGCGCTCAGCACCAGCGGCGGACGTGCGCCCTACGTCTATAGTGTCACCAGTGGCAGCCTGCCTGCAGGACTCACCCTGAGTGTGGATGGGGTGATCTCCGGAACCGTGGTCAATGCGGCGTCAGCCACCTTCTCGGTGACGAGCACGGATGTGAACGGCTGCCGCGGCACCCGCGCTTACATGGTCACACCTTCTTGTTATGCCATCACGGTGACGCCGGCGACGGCGACGACGGCGGCGGTGGGCGCGTCCTACAGCCAGAGCTTCACGGCTGCCGGGGGTGTCGGCGCCTACACGTGGGCGGTCAGTTCCGGAACCTTGCCCGCCGGCCTGAGCCTGAACGCCACGATGGGCGTCATCAGCGGCACGCCGACCGCAGGCAACGGCTCGGGTTCCTCGGTGACGGTTCGCGCCACCGACACCCAGGGCTGCGCCGGAACCCGCACGCTCAACCTGCTCGTCTGCCCGGTGCTCACCATCTCCCCCGCGAGCCTGCCGAACTGCATCCAGGGCGTGGCTTATTCCCAGAACATCAGCGCCGGTGCGGGCACGGCGCCCTACACCTACGCCATCACCAGCGGAGGCCTGCCCGCCGGTCTGATGATGGATTCCACAGGGGCCATCACCGGCACGCCCACCTCGAACAGTTCCAGCGCCTTCACCGTGCGCATCACGGATGCGGCCGGATGCCAGGCCTCACGCAGCTACATCCTCAGCGCGGGGTGCCCGGTGGTCACGGTTTCCCCGACCTCGGTGCCCTCTGGCACGGTCGGCACCGCCTACAGCCAGGCCTTCACCGCCTCTCCGATCACGGGTCTGATCGGGCAGTATTATTCGGGTTCCAACTTCAATGCTTCGCTGCTGACGAGGCTGGATTCCTCCATCGACTTCAACTGGGGCGCAGGATCTCCGGATGCCACCGTGCCGACAAACAACTTCTCCGTCCGCTGGTCCGGATTCCTGCGGCCCTCCAGCACGGGCAGCCACACCTTCCAGTGCACGACCGACGACGGCTTCCGCCTGTGGGTGAACAACACGCTCGTCATCGACCGCTGGTATGACCAGTCCGCGACCAGCCACACGGCCACGGTTTCCCTGACCGCAGGTCAGACGGTGCCGGTGCGCGTGGAGTACTATGAAAATGGGGGGGATGCCGTCGCCCGTCTGCAGTGGTCGGGACCGTCCTTCACCATGAAGCCGGTGACGGAGTGGGTGGGCTACCTTTGGAGCGTCTCCAGCGGCACCCTGCCCGCAGGCCTCAGCTTGAACAGTGCCACGGGCGTTGTCAGCGGCACGCCGACGACCGCCGGCACCTCCAACTTCACGATCACGGCGACCGATGGCAGCAACTGCACGGGTTCACGCAGCTACACGATGACCACGTCCTGCCCGAGTCTGACGATCAATACCACCTCGCTGCCGGACGCGTTTGTCACCAATGCCTACAGCCAGACCCTGGCGGCGACCGGCGGCAACGCCCCGCTGACCTGGAGCCTGGCGAGCGGCACGCTGCCGGCGGGTCTCAGCCTGAGCAGCGGCGGGGTCATCAGCGGCACGCCCGCCAGCGCTTCATCCTCCACCATCACGGTGCGTGTCACCGACAGCTATGGCTGCCAGGCCATCAAGTCCTTCTCCCTGGCGGCACGAAGCCTGGGCCTGGGCAACCTCGTGTGGGTGGATTCCAACAACGACGGCCTGAGGCAGGCGACGGACAGCGGCGTGCCGATGCTGCTGGTGGAGCTCTGGACGCCCGGCGTGGACGGCATCCGCAACAACGGGGCGGGGGATGACGTGAAGCTGGGCCAGACCACCACGGACGTGAACGGCCTCTATCAGTTCATCAACCTTGCCGCAGGCGTCTACTATGTGCGCATTCCGACGCCGCCCGCCTATTACCCGCAGGTTTCCGGCAGCGGCGTGGATCTGGACAACGGTGTCGGCAACGACAGCAACGCCCTCCAGCCGGGAGGCAGCGGCACGCCCGTGGTCAGTCCGCTGATCACCCTGGCCGTGGGCGCCGAGCCGGCATCCGGTGTTGACGGTGATGACACGGATCGCGACAGCACCGTGGACCTTGGCTTTGCCAACCTGGATGCGTGTTATGTCTCCTCGCTGGTGGACAATGCCAGCTTTGAATTCCAGCAGGCCGCGAACGCCACTGGCACGCCCATGGCGCTGCTGGGCTTCAATGGCACGGAGACCGGTTTCGGCACCGGCATCAATGGTTATCAGTGGACGGGTGGCGTGAACGGCACGAGCGGTCTTGGTGAGCCCATCCAGCGTGTCCAGGTGCTGGCCGGCAACAGCGGCTCCAAGGTCAGCTGGGTCGAGTCCGGCAAGGCACGCCATGGCCGTCGTTACCTGCTCTTCCAGGGCACCAACTCCTGCGTCAGCCTGCGGGCCGGCGGTGGTGGAAACTGGAGCGGCGTGCTCCAGGCCGGACGCGAATACCAGGTCTCCATCTGGGCTGCGAACGCCAGCGCCGCCAACGCCTCCATCCTGCTCGACATCGGCGCCGGTGCCCCGATCATCCAGGTCATCAACGGCGCCACGCCCGGGCTGTATCAGTTCTACTCAGTGCCCCAGGCCGAGATGACCGCGACCGCCCCTGGTGAGCAGCAGTGCTGCGGCTTCGGCGGCGCCGGAACGTCCTTCGCCTCCTTCACGGCCGCCGACTACAACGGCTGGAGCGAGGCGGCCGGCAACACGCAGCTCCCCCAGTGGCGTCAGTTCACCTGGCGTTTCCGCATCGCCCCGGGTGCGACCGCTTCACAGATCGACACGGCGTCCTTCGTGTTCTCCGGCGGCTCGGGCACCAGCCCGGTGGTGATGGACCACCTCTCCGTGTGCGAAGTCTCGAAGTCGCCGACCCTTGCCATCGGCAACATGCTCTGGAACGACGTCAACAACAACGGTCTGCGTGACGCCACCGAACTGGGCGTGGGTGGCGTTCAGGTTCAGTTGTACCGCAGCCCGAATGACACGGCGGGTGACGCGGATGACGTGCTGGTTTCCTCCACCTCGACCACCCCATCGGGTTCCTACACCTTCAGCGGCCTGGCGGACGGCAAGTATGTCGTCAAGGTGACGCCTCCCTCCGGCCTGCCTGCGACGAGCGGCACGGTCGTGGCGCTGGACAATCGTGTGGACAATGACAACAACGGCTCTCAGCCCGGCGGGGGCGGCACGGCGGTCTGCAGTCCGGTGATCACGCTGGCCCTGGGCACCGAGCCCGTGAATGACGGCGACACCAACCCAGACACGGACTTCAGCGTCGACTTCGGCCTCTGGAGCGGCATTACGGTCGGCAACCTGGTGTGGACCGACAGCAACAATGACGGCGTCTACCAGGCGGGCACGGAAAGCGGCATCAGCGGCGTCACCGTCCAGCTTCTCGACAGCTCCAGCAATGTCCTGCAGACGACCACGACGAACGGCTCCGGCATCTACAGCTTCCTCACCTACCAGCCCGGCCAGTATCGCGTGCGCATTCCGACGCCTCCGGCCTCGGCCCCGCTGATCGCCGCCATCAACCAGGCGGCGGACAACGGCGTGGACAATGACAGCAACGGCAGCCAGCCGGGCGGCGTGGGCACGGAGGTGACCAGCCCGCTTATCACGCTGACGGCAGGCAGTGAGCCCGGGGTCACCGGCTCAACCAACATTGAGAACACGATTGACTTCGGCTTCCGCGGCTGCCCGGCCATCAGCGTCAGCCCGTCGTCGCTGTCGGCGGCCACGCAGTACAGTCCCTACAGCGTCAACTTCAGCGCCACCGGCGGTGCCGGCCCCTATGCATGGTCGGTGTCCTCCGGCACCCTGCCAGCGGGCCTGACGTTGACCTCCACCGGCGTGCTGAGCGGCACCCCCAATGCCTCGGCGCTTCCGGGTTATCATTCCTTCACGGTGCGTGCGCTGGATTCCGCCACTGGTTGCTCCACCACCCGTGACTATGTGCTGACGGTTCAGTTCCCGCTCGTCGGCATCTCGCCCGCCACCCTGGCCAACGGCACCCAGTATGCCGCCTATTCGCAGACGCTGACGGCCTCAGGCGGCACCGCACCCTACTCCTGGAGCGTGAGTCCTCCGGCACCCGCCGGTGCCGTCTCCTGGTGGATGGCTGAAAACGGCAGCGCCGATGCGCTGGTGGCCAACTTCTCGCCCGTGTTCGGCGGTGTCGCCTATCAGAATGGCGCCGTCGGCCGCGCCTTCCTGCTGGATGGCGTGGATGACCTGGTGGAGGTCACGGACAGCACGTCTCTGAAGCCTGCCCAGATGACGCTGGAGGCCTGGGTGAATCCGGCTTCGAGCGGCCTTTCCGATGATGCCGTCGTGATGACCAAGACCACGGGCACGGCAGGGGCGGATGGCTACGGCCTGGGCTTCCTCGGCGGCACCGGCACCTTTGGTTTCTGGCTGAATGACCGCGCTGGAAACCGTGTCACCACCACGCTCGCCGCCGGCGTCTGGTCGCATGTGGCCGCCAGTTATGACGGGTCGAACATGAGGCTGTATGTGAACGGCGTTCAGGTGGCTGTGAAAGCTTATTCGACGGCGGTCACGCACAGCTCGGGCACCCTGCGCATCGGCGCTGGCAACGGCTCCGGCACGGCCTGGAAAGGCGGCCTGGATGAGCTGCTGCTCTACAGCCGGGCGCTTTCGGCGGCTGAGATCCTGGCCCGCTACACATCGACTAGCACAGGCAACAACGGCCTGCCTGTCGGCATGAGCCTGAATGCCGCGACCGGTGTTCTGAGCGGCACGCCCACCAGCGTTCCTGCAACCTACACCTTCGTGGCGCGTGCCGGCGACGCCAACGGCAGTTCCGGCGTTCGCGCCTACAGCCTCACCATCGGCTGCCCGGCGATCAGCATCAGCCCGGCGACGCTCAACGCCGCCGTTCAATACGAGGCTTACACCGCCCAGTCGCTCACAGCCAATGGAGGCACCGCCCCCTACACCTGGTCCGTTTTCTCCGGCAGCCTGCCCACGGGCATGACGCTGAGCAGCGCGGGCAGCCTGAGCGGCACGCCTGGCGCCAGCCCGGGAAGCTACAGCTTCACCGTGCAGGCCCGTGACGTGAACAACTGCACGACCACCCGCGCCTACACGCTCACCGTCAGCTGCCCGGTCATCACGCTTTCCAACACCACCTTCGCCGACGCCACCCAGTTCGCCGCCTACACTCCGGTGACGGTGGGTGCCAGCGGCGGCAGCGCCCCCTACACCTTTGCCGTCAGCGCCGGCGCCCTGCCCACGGGCATGAGCCTGAGCAGTTCAGGCATGGTGAGCGGCACGCCGACGGCGGTTCCTGGTAGCTACGCCTTCACCCTTCGCGCTACGGACAGCAACAATTGTTCGGCCACGCGTGCCTGCACCCTGGTGGTGGGCTGTCCGGTCATCAGCATCACGCCTATCGCCCCGGTCGCGGCCACCCAGTACGCGGCTTATTCGCAGACGCTCACCGCCTCCGGTGGCAATGGCGGCTATGCCTGGAGCGTCAGCGCCGGTTCGCTGCCCGCAGGCCTCAGCCTGAGCGCTGGTGGTGTCATCAGCGGCACGCCGACGGCGGTTCCTGGCAGCTATGTCTTCACGGCCCGTGTCCTTGACGCCCAGGGCTGCGCCGCCACGCGCAGCTACTCGCTCGCGGTGAACTGCCCGGCCATCAGCATCTCGCCCGCCACCCTGCCGGCTGCGGCGGCGACAACGGCCTACAGCCAGGTGCTGAGCGCCACGGGAGGCACCGCCGCCTACACCTGGAGCCTGCAGAGCGGCAC
>JBIJBP010000095.1:0-19766 GCA_044345155.1 Prosthecobacter sp.
TCACCTGGCTTCTCGGAGCCGTGCTAACCTGGCCCATGGTGAACATCCAGATTGCCGGCGGCCCCCAGGTGCCGGTGATCCGTGAGAAAAAACAGGCCGAGGAAATCCTGACGCCTCTCCTCCGCAATGTTTACCGGGCCTTCGACCGCCGCAGCGAATCCGACATCTACGACGTGCTCGCCCGCAGCGTTGACGGGGAGCTTCTGCGCAAGCTGTACCTGGAGACCATTGAGGCCCTGACGCTCGACGGCCGCGAAGGCGCACGTGTTTCCATCAGCGAATTCAGCGCCGATGTCATGAACGTGACCCCGCGAGAGGGTGGAGGCGGATTCGTCACCGAATGCCAGTGGACAGCCCTTGGCAATGTCGGCCACTGGGGGCACACGCACACGAGGGTCAACCGCTACAAGGCGCATGTCACCGTCTCCGCCGTCGGAAACGCCTGGAAAATCACGGCTCTGGATGTCACCGAGGCCCGCAGAATCTGATCGTATCGTTTGTTTGCCCCATGGATGCCCCCACCCTCGGCGTATTGCGCGACACCGCCCTCCTGGCCTGGCTGGCCCTGCTGTTTGGCGTCATCTGCTACCAGATGCTCCGCCTGCTCCTGCCCAGGTCCGTAACCTCCATCGGCCGTGTCCAGGCAGGAGCCTACCTCTCGACTGACGCAGTCATTGTCGCCGCCATCGCCATCCTCCTCCTCGGCGGCCTGCAGGGCGTCACCGTCACCCCTGCAGATTCCCCCAAGACTCCGACTGAGCTCACCCTGGCGGGTACGCTGGCTGGCATCGTCGTGCAGCTTGGCATCTGCGTAGGACTGCTGATCTACCTACGGTTCATGCGCGGCCTCAGCCCTGCGGACCTCTTCGGCCTGCGTCGCATCGGCCTGTTCAAGGCTCTGGGCCTCGGAATGCTGATGTTCATTCCCATGCTGGTCCTGGTCAATGGCAGCGCCTACGGCATGCAAGAGTGGATGAAGGGATTCTGGCCCGACCTCGGCGGCCAGGATGTGGCGGAGGCCTTCCGCTCTTCCAAGGACCAATCAGCCAAGGTCATGCTTGCCATCTCAGCGGCCATCATCGCCCCGCTGGTGGAGGAAACCATCTTCCGCGGCTTCATCTACGGCGTGCTCAAACGCTACACCGACGGCATCTACGCCGCCCTCTGCTCCTCGCTGCTCTTCGCCCTCGTCCACCTGCATGTCGGCACGCTCTTCCCCCTGGCTGTGCTGGCCCTGCTCTTCTGCGCCATGTACGAAATGACCGGCAGCCTGCTCCTCCCCATGGTCATGCACGGCCTCTTCAACGCCTCCAGCCTCATCGTGATGGCCCTCTTCCCGGAACTCCAGCCATGAAGACCCTGGCCGACATCGGCGAGGACGCCCTTGTCCGCAGGATCACCGGCCGACTTCATTCGGACAAATCCGTCCTGATCGGCCCCGGCGATGACTGCGCCGTGGTCCAGGGACCGGCCCGCGGCCAGGCTCTCGTGCTCAAGACTGACACCATCGTCGAAGGCGTCCATTTCACCTTCGACACTCCGGCCAGGCTGGTCGGACGCAAGGCTGTCGCCCGTGTTCTCAGCGACTTCGCCGCCATGGCCGCCACTCCGCGACATGCCCTGGTCACCCTCATCGCCCCAGTCTCCACCCAGCTGAAGCGCATCCTGGACCTTTACCAGGGCATGGAGAAAATCGCACGCGAACACGGCGTCCGCATCGTCGGCGGTGAAACTTCCCGAGGCGACCAGCTCATCCTCACGATCAGCATGTCCGGCACTCTCCCCCACCGATGCCGTCTCACCCGCGCCGCAGCCTCCGCCGGCGACTTCATCGCCGTCACCGGGCGGCTCGGCGGCTCCATCCGGGGCAGGCATCTCAAGTTTCAACCCCGGCTCAAGGAGGCGCAATGGCTGGCCCAAAACGCCCGCATCAACGCCATGATGGACATCAGCGACGGCCTTGCCAAGGACCTGCCCCGCCTCGCCGATGCCAGCGGCCTCGGCTTCGAACTCCAGCACGCCGCCCTGCCCCGCAGCCCCGGCTGCACCATCGCCCAGACCCTGAATGACGGCGAGGATTACGAACTGCTCCTCACTCTGCCCGCTCGAACCGCAGAAAAAACCGCCGCCGCATTCAACCGCTCCTTTCCCAAGGTGCGCATGACCCTCATCGGCCGGATGCTCGCCAATGTGGACCAACGAAACCTCGACCCAGGCGGCGGCTGGGATCACTTCCTGAAATGAGCACCCGCCTTTCCAGCGCCGATGACACAAGGGAATGGGGCCTCACCCTGGCCGGAACGCTTCAGGCAGGTGACGTCATCGCCCTCTGCGGCCAGCTCGGCGCCGGAAAAACCCAGGCAGCCAAGGGCATCGTCGCAGGCCTCGGCTCGCACGCAGATGTCACCAGCCCCACCTTCACACTTGTCCATGAATACACCGACGGACGCCTGCCGGTGTTTCACCTCGACTTCTACCGCATGGAGCATTCTGGCGAGGTGCTGACCCTGGGCTGGGACGAAATCCTGGACGAACCCGGCGTCGTCATCGTCGAATGGGCGGACCTTTTCCCGGAGCTGCTGCCCGCAGGCACGCGCTGGTTTCAGTTCACCCTGCAGCCGGATGGCGCCCGTGAAGTGGTCGAAAAAGGCAGCCCCTAAAGCCTGCAACCTTCCAGGGCTTCACCACGTTGATGAAGAGTCGCCCTGGCTGGCATCGTTTGTGATCTCACACGGCCCATGAAAAAAGCCCTTCTGCTCCCCGCCCTCGCCGCTCTGGCGGTCGCAGTCTGGGCGGCCGACGGGCTGGCTGACACGCAGGGCTCCCCCACAAACTTCGGCATCCGGGACGGAAGCGTCCCCGAGGATCCGCGTGAGGCAGGCAGGGGACAGTTCACGGACTTCCCCACCTGGCCGGTCTCCAAGGAGCTGCCTAACGACTTGTTTGTCTTTGCCCGCCTCCGCTTCAACTCGGAGGGTGGCCGCTGGGGGCGCTACCGCGGCCCTGGCAAATGGGCGACCGACTACCCGGACGCCGACCTGAACTTCTCCTACCGCCTTCAGCAACTCACCTCCCTCCAGGTCAGCCCGAAGGGAGCCATCGTGGACATCGTGCCCGATCAGCTGCGCCATCACCCCTTCATCTACATGATCGAACCCGGCAACATCGCCCTCACGGACGAGGAGGCCAGAACCCTGCGAGACTACATGCTCAACGGCGGTTTCATCATGGTGGATGACTTCTGGGGCGAGGAGGAGTGGGACGTCTTCCACAGCGCCCTGAAGCAGGTCTTTCCTGACCGCGAGCCCGTCGAGCTGCCAGTCGAGCATGAAATCTTCCACATGGTCTTCCCCCTCAGGGTGAAGCCCCAGATCCCCAGCGTCGGCCATGCCATGGCGGGACGTGACCAGGGCGTCACCTTCGAACGCTGGGACGCCCAGACTCCCCACTACCGGGCGGTTTACGATGATAAAAAGCGCATCGTCATGATCATCTGCCACAACACCGACCTCGGGGACGGCTGGGAGGAGGAGGGCACGGATCCCTGGTACTTCCGGGAATTCTCGGAAAAGTACGCCTACCCCCTCGGGATCAACATCCTCTTTTACGCCCTGACCCACTGAGGTCCGAAAGGCTCAGCCCAGGGCCGCCGTCGCCTCACGCCCGTCCAGGACACGCTTCGTCGGTTCCTTGATCTCATGGACGATGCCAACAAGCTTCAACAGCTTGAGCACATAATAGGTTGGGTCGATCTCCCACCAGAAGAAGCCCTGGCGGGCGCAGTGCGGGTAGTAGTGGTGGTTGTTGTGCCAGCCCTCCCCCAGGGTCAGGATGGCCAGGATGAAGGAGTTCTTGCTCGACTCACCCGTCTCATAGCGGCGGCGGCCGAGCAGGTGGCAGAAGGAATTGATGGCAAAGGTCGTGTGATAGAGGATCACGGTGCTGACGCAGAAGCCCCACAGGAGGCCGGACGAACCGCCGATCAGATAGCAGGCCAGGGCGAGCAGCGCCGGCGGGATGTAGTGATACTTGTCGATGAAAACCAGCTCCGGATACTTTGTCAGGTCCTTCACACGCTTGGCATCATAGTCGCTGTAGTCCGGCGCCAGGATCCAGCCCAGATGCGCCCAGTAAAACCCATGCTGCTTGACGGAATGGATGTCATCCGGCTGGTCGGAGTGCTGATGATGATGGCGGTGATGAGCCGCCCACCAGAGCGCCCCCTTCTGCGCCGCCATCCCCCCCAGCCAGGCCAGCACAAACTGGAACCAGCGCGAGGTCTTGAAGGAACGATGCGAAAAGTAACGGTGGTAGCCGCCTGTGATGCCAAACTTGCGGATCAGGAAAAGGGAGCCGCAAAGGATGAGGCTGGTGGCGTCAGGCTTGACCATGAACAACGCAAGGATCGCGGCGATGTGAATGGTGAAGAAGAGCAGGGCTCCGGGACTGGTATAGGAGGCGGTGACGGTCTTGGGCACGATTAGCTACGGCAAAGGGTTGGGGCCCCGCTTATAGCTGGCCACGAAAGGGAATCAACCCCTGGATGCAGGAACACCCTGCCAGAATTGTCACTTGTAGCGCCTTCCTGGTTACAACACCGGTGTAACTTCTTGAGGAAGGCCATTGCCACTCCTAAGAAAACGAACACTATATTGCTCCTGATGAAATCCCTTTTCTACACCCTGCTCATCCTCGGGGGCATCTTTCTCGCTTACGATTACTATCTTGCCCGAGCCTGGGAACGAGTTGTCTTCGAAAAAGGCCCTCGTCCTGCTGCAACTCCTAAATCCAATCTTGTCGATCACCAGATCGAAGACGACGGCCCTCAACCAGCACCTGGCTCCTCCGCCACGGGTCAGGCCAGGGAAATCGGCAAAAAAGACGACTGGCAGCCGACCATCCCCAAACTTCCGCAAAATGAGTTCAACCCTCCTGTCATTCCCACGGCCGAAGCAGTGACCAAGAACTGGACCTTCATTCCGCCCCAGGCATTCCCGAGGCCTGTCGTCCTGAAAAAGGATGTCGAGGTGAAGATGTCCGTCGGCAGTTCGACGCTCCGCGCAGGGGCTACAGCCCAGGCCCTCGCCTCCGACAACGGCAGACTTACCGTCGCCCCCACCGCCACCTCGCCCGCCCGGGGAGTGATCGCCGTTACCGACACGGATTTCCCTGACCAGATCCAGATCAGCTACGCCAAATGGAAGGAGTCACGCATCACCCAGGCACGCCAGGCCTGGATCAATGCCAAGACCCGCATCACCTCGCCAGGCAAGGACAACAGCACCCTCTCCAACGGCCAGGGCGTGAACTTTGGCGCCGACGGAAAGCCCATACAGAATGCCGATGGCAGCTACAACCTGCTCCTCGCCGTGATCTCCACCGGCCGAGTCACCGACGTGGATCCCCAGAAAGTCAGGCATTGGAGCATCCCCCGTGCGGAAACGATCGACGGCAGACCGACCTGGGTGATCGACGTCACCTATGCCACCAACACCTTGTTCGGGCCCATGGATGTCAGCAGCCACGCCTACATCCGGGACAACCAGCTCCTGAAGTGGACCTACGATTCAGGTGAGCCGGTTCCCTGAGACCGCCACCAAGGCAGGCTTCACAGACCCAGAAGCCGCAACATACGCTCCCTCGGGATCGCCCCCACCTCGCGGGCCGTCTCCCGGCCGTTCCTGAAGGCGATGAAGGTCGGAATGCTGCGGACACCATGGTCACGCGCGGCCGCCATCTCACTGTCCACATTGACCCGCAGCACCATCGCCCGTCCTTTCAGGTCCTCCGCCAGCGACTCCACCACCGGCCCCACCACACGGCAGGGACCGCACCAGTCAGCGTAAAACTCCACCAGCACCGGCAGATTCGACATGCCGACTGAGGCAAGAGCACCCGAAGCCACCCCGCGAATGCGATCGGCGGGACGACTCATGTCAAAGACGATCCAGCCCGCCCACAGCATGAAGAGACAGGTCATCCAAAGGCCAAGCTTCCCCAAGTTCATGGAGGCACTCTTCCCCGGCCTCCGGACTATTCCAGCCATGATTTCAATAAATTCTAGGCAGTATTCCTGAATGTCCGCCTTTCCTGATCTTCCGGATCACTCATGCGTGACCGCCTCGTCGAGGTTCAGGATCAGGGTCGCCACCAGGCTGCAAGCCGCCAGCCGGGCGGTGTCCGACGAATCAACCGACGCTTCGCCAAGATAGGCGGCCGCCTCCTGTGGATGCCGACGGTAATGTCCGGTCGCACGCTCCAGCTCCCGGCGCAGCACTGCTAGCTCAGCCTCCGACGGCCTTCTTGCAAGCACCCGCTCATGCATCCGGGCCAGCGCATCGTCATCCGGCAGCGCCTTCACCTGCCCGGCCAGCTCCAGCGCGGCGGTGAAGATGGTGCGGTCATTCAGCAAGGTCAGCGCCTGCAGCGGTGTGTTCGTGCGCGTCATGCCGACCTCGCAGACACGCCGCTGAGCGCTGTCGAAAAGGAAGGTCGGGGCGATGCTGCGCCTCCAGAAGGCATACAAGGTCCTCCGGAACTGGGCCGCGCCTTCACTTGGTTCATAAGTGAACCTGCCCATGAAGATCTCCTCCCAGACACCCTCGGGCTGGAACGGTCTCACCGGTGGACCACCCAGCGCAGGGTTAAGCAGTCCCGACACGCCCAACGCCGCATCACGCAGCATCCAGCTTGGCAGCCGGAATCTCGCCCCCCGGGCCAGCAGGCGGTTGTCCGGGTCGCGGGCCAGAAGCGCGGCGGACACACGGCTGTCCTGACGATAAGTCTCGCTGCTGACGATCAACTTGATCAGCTGCTTGATGTCCCAGCCATGCTCCATGAAATCCACGGCCAGCCAGTCCAGCAGTTCGGGATGCGTGGGCCGCTGCCCCTGCAGGCCGAAGTCATCCGGCGTGCGCACCAGCCCCGCCCCGAACAGCATCTGCCAGACATGGTTCACAAACACCCGGGCAGTCAAAGGGTTGTCCCTGGAGGTGATCCATTTCGCCAGGCCGGTGCGGTCACGGGCCGCTCCGGCAGGCCAGGGCGCGACGGCCTCCGGCACGCCATGCATCACCTTGTCGCCCTTCTTGTCCCAGACCCCGCGCACGAGCACATGAGTCTCCCTCGGCACCTTTCGTTCAGCCAGCACCATGACGTTGAGCCTGCCTGCGGCGGACCTGGCCTCCGCCAGCTGCGCCTCGGCACGCAGGAGCGACGCCCTGGCCTTCTGATAAGGTTCATGATCCTCGATGAACTGTTCAAACAACCGCCCGCGCAACGCGGCATCCAGCTTTCCCGCCCGCGCCAGCAGCTCCAGCGGTGCCGTGTCCAGGCTGCGCACGGCCGGACCACGCTGATCCGTGGCCGACAGCCTGAAGCGGGCGATGTTGGAATCTCCATCGGTGGAGCGATGACGCAGTTCGAAGATCAGCTCCTCATCCTCCTCCATCACCAGAGGCTCCTTCAGTTCATACACCGCCGCATACGGCTTGTTCTTCGGCGCTCCCCGCGTTGTCCAGCCGTTGCGTGGATCATCATCCAGGGTGCCCTTCACCGAGCCGTACTCACGCACCGCCCCCTTTCCTGCCTCAAAATCCGCCACCGCCCCCGCGATGACAATGTCACGGATCTGCGAACTGCCCTTGCGCCGGACCTGCACCTTGATGTCCGTCAGGATGAACTCACCAGTCTTGCCGCGTGAGAGCATACCGCCCTGAGGCAGCACCTCCAGTTTCAGTCCGGTCAGGCGCGGCAGACGCAGCGAGGTGATGAGCCGGTAGTCATCCTGTCTCGGATTCGGTCCCTCTGCTGAAACACTTCCATCCACTTTCTGAACAAGCTGCGTGCCCTCCTGCGACTCGACTTCGCCTCGCAGCACATGCCAGGCCTTGAAAGCCGGCACCGCCTCCGCCCGCCTCGCCTTCAACCATTCCTCAAACGGCTTTTCCGCCGCCTTTCTGGCCTCCGCCTCCAGCGGTTTGCGCAGATCCACCAGCGCCCGGGCCTCCTTCACCGCCCGTTCAGCCCGGGGCGACTGATAGTTCAGGTAAGGCTTGGCCGCAGTGCCCGCCGCACCATCCTCGTCAATGCTGTTGAAGAAGGCGTTCATCGCATAGTAGTCCGACTGCGAGATGGGGTCGAACTTGTGCGAATGACACTGCGTGCAGCCCAGCGTCAGCCCCAGCCAGGCCGAACCGATCGTGTTGACGCGATCGATCACATAATCGATGCGCGACTCCTCCTTGTCCCGCCCGCCTTCGCCGTTGGTCATGTGGTTGCGGTGAAAGCAGGTCGCCAGCTTCTGCTCCGCCGTGGCCCCCGGCAGCAGGTCGCCGGCAAACTGCTCCAGCGTGAACTGGTCAAACGGCTTGTTCGCATTGAACGCGTCCACCACCCAATCACGCCAGGGCCAGTTCGTCCGCGTGGCGTCAGATTGAAAACCGTCCGTGTCAGAATAACGCGCCACGTCCAGCCACCACATCGCCATCCGCTCCCCGAAATGCGGCGATGCCAGCAGCGCATCAATCCGGCTGTTCCAGTCGCCCTTCATCACGCCTGCGGGAGGCAGGCCGTTGAGGTCGAAGCTCAGCCGCCTTTGCAACGTGTGTTCCGGCGCGGCAGGAGACAGTTTCAGCCCCTCCTTCGCCAGTCGCTGCCTCACGAAATGATCCACAGGATGGCCCTGCACGGCCGCCTTCACCGGCTTCTCCAGGGACCAATGCCTGCCCCAGGCCGCGCCTTCGCTCACCCAACGCTTCAGCAGCGCCACCTGGTCGTCCTTCAATGGCGGCTTGTGCGACTTTGGCGGCGGCATGATCTCCTCCTCATCGCGGGTGACCAGCCGGGCGATGAAGTCGCTCGCGTCCGGATTGCCCGGCTTGATCACGGCCAGCGCTCCCTCACGGGTGTCCAGCCGCAGGTCCGCCTTCCGATGCCCTTCATCCTGGCCATGGCAGCTCAGGCAGTTGTCCGAAAGGATGGGCAGGACTTCACGGCTGAAGCTCACAGGCTCGGCCTGGGCGGCAGAGATGAGAAGACCGGCAAAGAAGACTTTGAAGAACATGAGGGCCAATGTCCTGAAAAAACGCTCCACGCCACAACGCATGGCTGCTGCGGTTTTGCACTATCCTGACGGCCTTCCGTCACCAAAGCACCTAAACTCGACCTCCCTGCATGGGGCATGATCCAGACCTCCCCCGTAATGCTGCCTGCCGTCCAACCGTATCCTGATTGTCTCTCTTCCCCATCATGCGCCTGCCCAACATTCTGTCCATGCTCGCCCTGTGCTCCCTTGGCACCCTGGCCGCCGTCGAACCAGTGACGAAAAAAATCGACCTGCTGGAGGTCATCAAATCCGGCAACGTGGAATACCACGTCAACCCCAAGGCAGACTTCCATGATGCCCCCAAGGACATCTGGACCTTCGCCAAGGATGGCACCTTCAACATCTCCGGACGCGGCTACGGCTACGTCGCCACCAAGGAAGACTACCGCGACTATCATCTCGTCATCGAATTCAAATGGGGCACGAAGACCTGGGGCAAGCGTGAAAAGGCCGCCAAGGACAACGGCATCCTGCTCCACGCCTACGGCCCTCATGGCGCCTACTCCGACACCTGGATGGCCAGCATCGAGGCCCAGATCATCGAAGGCGGCGTCGGCGACATCCTCGTGCTCTCCCCCAAGCTCGCCGACGGCACCGAGCTGACCACCAGCCTCTCCGCCGAGATCGCGCTCGACCGTGACAAGGAAAAGATCTGGAGGAAGGGCGAGCCCCGCCAGACCGTGACCAAAGGCCGCATCAACTGGAAGGGCCGTGACGAGGACTGGGCCGACAAGATCGGCTTCCGGGGCAAGAACGATGTCGAAAGCCCCAGCGGCGAATGGAACCGGCTCGAGGTCATCGCCAAGGGCGACACGCTTCAGTACTTCGTCAATAGCGCGATGGTGAACGAGGCCTTCGACTGCAAGCCGAGCGTGGGCAAAATCCTCCTCCAGACCGAGGGCGCCGAAATGATCGTGCGCCGTTACGAGCTCTACCCGCTCGGCGAGTTCAAGGAAAAGTGGTCCGCCATCCAGGCCAGCGGCGGCAGCGACATCGGCGCCGTGCGCGACGGGCAGGACAAGCCGCTCTCTCCTGAAGAATCCCTGAAGCGCATCCAGCTCGACGGCCCCTATGAAGCACAGTTGGTTGCCGCCGAACCGCTCGTGCTCGACCCCGTCGAAGTCACCTGGGATGACAAGGGCCGCCTGTTTGTCGCCGACATGCGCGACTACCCTCTCGGCCCGCCAAACCCCGGAGATCCCTGGCTCTCCCGCATCCAGCTCCTCACCGATGAAGACGGTGACGGCCGCATGGACAAGGCGGTGACCTTTGCCGACCACATGGACAACGTGCAGGGGCTCCTCCCTCATGACGGTGGCCTCATCGCCACCACACGCAGCCAGATCCTCTTCCTCAAGGACACCGACGGCGACAACAAGGCCGACCTCGTGAAACCTCTCATCCGCGGCTTCAACCCGAAGCACAGTCAGCTCCAGGTCAGCGCCCCGCGCTGGGGTCCCGACGGTTGCGTGCATTTCAACAACGGCCTGGACGCGAGGGAGATCTACCCCGCCGACGCCCCGGCGAAGGTGGTCGGAGTCCCAGGCTCGAACTTCAAGTGGAACCATAAGACCGGCGAAATCACCCCCACCGGCGGCAAGGGCCAGTATGGTGGCGCCTTCGACGACTGGGGCCATCACTTCTACTGCTCCAACCGCAACCCGCTCATGTTCACCGTCATGCCCTACGAGGCCATGCTGCGCAATCCCCACGCCGGCATCACCCAGGTGCATGAGGACATCGCCCCCTTCGGTGCCGAGACCCGCGTCTATCCGCTGCAGATCACCCACACCACGGCAGACGCCCACGCCGGCACAAACACCGCTTGTTCCGGCCTGGGCGTCTACCGCGGCTCCCTCATGGCAGAACTGCGTAACAATGTGTTTGTTCCCGATCCCACCGGCCAGCTCGTCACCCGCTACAGGATCGAGCCGAACGGCGCCTCGCTGAAGGCCGTGCGTGTCGGTGAACGCACCGAGTTCTTCCGCAGCAGCGACGAATGGAGCCGCCCCGTGAACTTCACCACCGGCCCCGACGGCGCCATCTACATCTGCGACATCTACCGCCGCTGGATCGACCACGCCCGCTTCTTCCCCGAGGAGTTCGTGAAGGCCCACGACATGCGCCAGGGTGAAAACCACGGCCGCATCTGGCGCATCGTGCCCAAGGGCGGACGCAAGCTTCAGCCCGTCACCGCAGGAGCATCGCCTGCCGGCCTGAACCACCTCAAGCCTTTTGCAAGCCTTCCTCCGAAGGAGTCCTCCGGCCGAATCGTCTTCAACAAACTTCTCCTCAAAGTAGATGCTGACGATCATGCTGACGGCCAGATTGTCGGAATTCGCACCGAGGCTATTTGCCAGTATCCTGACGATCCTTGGATGGCCAGGGCGGCGCTTTCATCGAGCAACTACAGCGCAGGCCATGTTTTGGCCGGGCTGCTCGCCGATGAGCGATTCGCGAAAACTTACTCAGTCAATCGTAATGACACCATTCGCAGCTTCGCCAGCGCAGCGATCTCAGCAAATCATGCCCCTGATGTCGCAAAGCTGCTCAGTGTCTTAACAATCGCTCCCGGCCAGCTTCTCTGGTGGAAACCCGCCCTGCTCCAGGGCCTCGCCAAACTGCCCAAGGGTCACGAGGACGCCGCCAAAGAAATCGCCGCCCTTCAATCCAAGATCGACGCCATCATCGCCGACTCCGCCGCCCCCATCGACCAGCGCCTCGCCGTGCTGCCGCTGCTGACCTCACGCAAGTGGACCGCCGTCGAACCCATGGTGAAAAGCCTGCTCACCTCCCCCCAGCCCGCCGAACTCACCACCGCCACCGTGGCCCTGCTGAAAAAGTTCAGCGCCACCAGCACCGCCCCGCTCATCTACGAACTGCTGCCCAAGGCTGGTCCAGCCCTGAAGCGCGACCTCGTGCCCATCCTCACCGCCAATGCCACCACCGCGCTCGATCTCTTCAAGCGCATGGACAAGGGCGAGTTCCCCACCGCCTGGGTCGATGTCGAAACCCGCTGGCGCTATCAGCGCGGCAGCGGCGAGATGACCGAGCTCGCCAAGAAGCTCTTCGGCGAAGCGAACAGCAACCGCGCCGGAGTTGTCACCGCCTACCTCGAAGCCGCCAAAAAGCCGGGCGACGCCAAAAAGGGCCAGCAGGTCTTCGCCACCATCTGCATCACCTGCCACAAGCACGGCCAGCTCGGTGTCGACGTCGGCCCGCCGCTCTCTGATGTGAAGGTCAAGCCCCCGGAGGCCCTGGTCGCCGACATCCTCGACCCCAACCGCATGTTTGAAGCCCGCTGGAGCGCCTACCAGGTGGACACCACCGACGGCCGCAGCCTCAGCGGCCTCATTCAAAATGAAACCTCCGACACCATCGTGCTCGCCATGATGGGCGGCGTGAAGGAGACCCTGCCCCGCAGCGCCATCCGCCAGATGAAGTCCCTCGACCGCACCCTCATGCCCGACGGTCTCGAGGCCGCCATCACCAAGGATCAGATGAGCGACCTCATCGCCTTCCTGCTCGGGAAGTGATTGGAAGGCTTTCTTCAGGCACGCCGCAGCTGCTCCAACTCACGCCTCAGGGGTTCCCAATAGGCTTTATCGGCTAGACGTTCGGCTCGTTCTTCTACATCAAGAGCTGATTGAACATTCGATTCATCTCCCAAAATTGCCGCGGCCACGGCAGGGCGGATGGAGGCGGCTTTGGCTTCATCAGGATACAAACGGGCCAATTCAATCAGCAATTCAGGCGTACGGGCCTCAGCCAGCCAGAACTGAAGCTGCGAGTGATTCGGCACTGTCTGGCAGGCGGCGTGATCAGCTTCGATCAGTCGCCTGATCATCGGCCAGTCTTTGTCTCGCTGGGTTTTCTTGGCCTGCACAAGATCGGGCAGAGACATGAGATCATAGAGGGTACCATCAGCACCTTCGAGGGTGGTGCGACGTTCCCAAAGAAAATCGAAGCCAGCGACACCTCTCATTTTCGCCATCACATCGATTCGCATTCCCTTTGCCTCGGGATGCTGGCAACGGAAATGTACGGCATGTCCGCGGAGGAGGTGCTGCATGGAAAATGGTGGCACTGCAATGACCTCCGCATGAAGGGCGCGGACCGCCTCATTGAGACAGGAAAGGTTGGCTTCGTCCGCCAGGATTGCAAAGTCCGTGTCGCGGCTAAACTCCGCCCCGCCGTAAAACACGCAGGCCTGACCGCCCATCAACAGGGCGCGAACCTTGCAGCTCTGGAAAATTGAAAGGACTTTGTGAATCGGGTTCGGGATCAAGACTGCCTCCTTGGGCGAGATACTGCGCCCACAGTTTCATGCTTTCATTCCAGCGCTCAAGCGGCCCCATTCGGAACCACTCCTGCCATTCGTCCGCCGGATCATCTTGCATGCCTTTGAGCATGACACATCAAGCGGCTTCGCCAAAGGCAAAATTCTCAACTTATCCTTTGTCTCAAGGCGAACCCACCGCCCGGATGCGCAGATAGCTCCCCAGCGAACCATCCTCCGGAATGCCGCCATCGATCACCGAGCCGCTGCTGAAGCCGGTGACTCCGGAAGACTGCCAGTTCCCCAGGTCCTCCGAACGCTGCACCTCCAGCGAGACGTCCGGACGGGAGGTGAAGGAGACGGCGGCCCTGAAGTATCCTCCCGCCATGCCCAGGCTGATCTGCGGCCGGACATGGGCGGAGTCCAGGCGCGTGCCAACAGCATACTCCATGAGGTTGGAATAACCATCTTCATCACTGTCGCGCAGCGGCAGCTGACGCACGGCATGGGAGACGGCGGTGACAGCGTTCAGGCGCCCCCCGGTGAGGCAGACGCCTCCATAGGCCGGGCGTGTGACCACCGATGCAAGGATGCTGTTCTTGATCTCAGCAGCCTGCCAGGAAGGGTTCAGATGCTTGATCGCCAGGGCCACGGCCGTGACATAGGGCGTCGCCTGGGAGGTTCCCGTGTAATTAACATACGCCGTCCCCAGCACAGGTGAAAGGATGCTCGTTCCCGGCGCAAAAAGATCCACGCTGACATCGCCATAATTTGACCCAGAATAGCGGGCGTCCGAGCGGTCATGATTGCCGACGGCGATGATGTTGTCGTGCGTGTAGCAGCTCGGATAATTGGGCGTGACGTCGTTGTCCACACCCTGGTTGCCGGCGCAGATGCTCAGAAGGATGCCCGCCGTCTGACAGGCCGTGAACTCAGTGTTCAGGCTGCTGCTGAACGGATAGTTCTGCAGGGAAAGATTCATCACCGGCACGCCAAGCAGCCGGGCATAGGTGGTGGCGGCGATCAGGTTGGAGGTCAGCCCGGAGTTGCTGGCATTGAGGATCTTGCAGACCATCACCTTCACACCTCCGATCATGCCGGCGACGCCGGTCGAATTGTTGCGCGTCGCCGCGATGATGCCGGTGACGTTTGATCCATGGCCGTGATCATCCGTGGGATTGTTGTCACCGTTCACAAAGTCCCAGCCGTTCACGTCATCCACACGGCCGTTGCCGTCGTTGTCGATGCCGTCGCCCGCCGTCTCTCCAGGATGGGCCCAGGCAAGCCCGAGCAGATCCGGATGCGTCATGTTCAGCCCCGAGTCGAGAACCGCCACCACGAGGCCCGGCGTGGCCTCCAGGATGTCCCAAAACTCCGGCGCATCGACATCGGCATCCACGGCGCCTCCCGACTGGCCGGTGTTGTGATGCCCCCACTGCACGGAGAAGCTGCTGTCATCCGGGATCCCGGCACCAAAGCCCACGCCGTCCGGCTCCGCCTCCTGCACCAGGTCACGCATTTCGTTAAATGACGCCAGGGCCCGTTCATGCGAATCCAGACCAGCACCCGCGATCCTGACGGTGTAGAGGTCCTTCGCGACCTCCTTCAGCAGGCTCATGCCCGCGGCACCAAGCTCCGCTTGAAGCCTGTCCCGACGCACGCCTTCCCGGACCCTCACGATCATCTGGTCGGCCAGGTAGATGCTGCGACCTCGGATCAGCCAGCGCCCGGCAGCCGCATCATCCTGCCAGTCCTCCCGGACAAGCAGCAGTCGTTCCTGGATGTCTGAACGCACCAGACGCTCACGCAGCCAGCGCCCTGCGGTGGGTGTAGGAAGCAGACGTTCCTGAACCACATGCCCCCTCGCCAGAGCCCGTTCCGAAGCATCCTGCGAAGAGGGGTTTTCCATTGGGAAAACACGCCTGGGCGGCGCCGGATCCAACATTCCTGAAGCCCAGGCCGCCTGGTTTTGCGGAGGAGCTCCCGAAGGCGACCGCTGAAGTCCACGGCCCTGCGGCTGCGTCCTCGCCGCCTGCCATGCAAGGATGACCACGATCACCAGGGCAGAAGCCGGTGGCAACAGATGGCGGATGGAGCTTTTCACCCGGCCAGCCTATCCAACTGCATGTTCAGGGTCAATGCCCGCCGCTCCTACCCCCTCACTTCGCCGCCCAGCCGCCGCCCAGCGAACGGATCAGCTGCACGCTGGCGGTGAGCCTCTGGCCGTCGAGCTGCGCCTGGAGCAGGCGCGTGTTGAGCACCGTGCGGTCGGCGTCCACCACCTCAAAATAGCTGGCCAGTCCCTTGTCGTAGCGCAGCCGCGCCAGCCGGCTGGTCTCCTGCGCCGCCTTGATCGCGGCGTCCACATGACGACGCTGGGCGCCGTAGGCGTTGACATCGACCATGGCGTTCTCCACCTCCTGGAGCGCGGTCAGCAGCGCCTGACGATAGGCGGCCACGCTTTCGTCATGCCGGGCATAGGCGGCGCGCAGGTTGCCGCGCAGCCTGCCGCCCTGGAAAAGCGGAACGTTGAGCTGCGGCCCGAAGGTGCCCGCCTTGTTCTTCCAGTCGAGGAAGTCCTCCGCCCCGATGCTCTCAATGCCGCCGCTGCCAACCAGCGTAAAGCTTGGATAAAACGCCGCCTTCGCCACCCCGATGCCGGCGTTGGCCTCCCGCAGGTTTTGTTCGGCGGCACGCAGGTCAGGACGCCGCTGAAGGAGCATGCTCGGCACGCCCGGACCGACGCGGGGCAGGCCTGGCAGGCCAAGGCCTGAAGGCAGCCTGAAGTCGGCGGGTGCCCTGCCACAGAGCAGGGCCAGCGCGTTCACCGCGTTGTCACGCTGCCTCTGAACCGCCACCTGGTCATTGCCGGCCAGGGCCAGTTCGGTGCGTGCCCTGGCGACATCCATTTCGTTCGCCAACCCGCCTTCAAAGCGGCTTTGCTGCAGCTTCAAGGCCTCCTCGCGCAGCGCAATCGTCTCGCTGAGGATCTGGCGCTGGGCGTCCAGGGAGGCGACCAGGAAGCAGGTGCGTGCGACCTCGGCGGCCACCACCAGACGACGGGCGGCCAACTGCTCGGCCGCAGCGCCTTCCCGCGCCTTCGCCGCCTCCACCGAACGCCGGACCCTGCCCCAGAGATCAACCTCGTAGTTCAGCGTCAGGAAGCCCTGATGACGGTCACGCTCAAGGTTGGGCAGGGGTATGCCCGCCGGCAGGTTTGCACCGAAGCTGCTGCCGGAGACACGCTCCAGCGTCATGGCGTTCTGCATGCCGAACTGCGGCAGCCAGGAGGACTTTTCCACCCCGGTCATGGCACGCGCGGTCTCAACACGCGCCAGGGCCCCGGCCAGGTCCTGGTTGTTCGTCAGCGCCTGTTCGACAAGCCGGCTCAAGGCCGGGCTGCGATAAAGTGTCCACCACTCATCCGGCAGCGGCAGGTCGCTGACGTCGGCCTGGCTTCTCCAGCCCTTGCCCAGCTTCAAATCGGGCAGCTTGAAGTCAGGCCCCAGGGTGCACGAGGAAAGCCCGGCGGCGACAGCAAGCAAGGACATCAGACAGACACGCATTTTCAGGAGCGGCGGCGTTTTCATCAACATGAGGTCAGGCAGGGGCTTGTCACAATCCGCAGAGCCGGTGGCATCCTCCGGATACGAGGCAGGAAACGACAGGGACTTGCCCCTGTAAATGAGGATCACCGTGCCGTCCTTGATCAGATTCAGGAAAAACGCACCCGGTGAGAACGTTAGCCCTGCCTGTCGCCATGAAAGCACTGCCAGCCCTGCTTCTGCTTCTCTGCCTGCCGGAGGCCGGCGCGGATGAAGCCTGGGACATCGCCGCCCGCAGCCTGCCCTTCATCAGGGACAAAGGCCTGGCCTGGATCGAGGACCGCCAGTGCACGAGCTGCCATCAGGTCCCCGGCATGCTCTGGAGCCTGAACCGCGCGTCCAGGACTGGCTTGGACACCGAACAAAAGCTATCCTCCGACTGGACACCTTGGGCTGCGGACTGGCGTCACTGGAACAAGACCGGTGACAAGGAGGGCGTCGAGAAGGTGTCCGCCGCCAACATCGACACGATGACCTCCCTGCTGCTCGGCAGCGAGGAGGGCCCCGCTTCATGGAAGGAGGACTTCCGCAGCCAGCTTCTGAAAAACCAGCAGCCCGACGGCTCCTGGAAGGCCGGCGGTCAGCTGCCTCTCGGCAAACGACCCGCTCGTGAAACCCACGAGGTCACCACGCAATGGGTGCTGCTAGCCCTGAACGGCCTGGGCGGCGATCCACCGCCCGACGGAGTCCTGACGCGTGCCCAACAATTTCTTGCATCAGCATCAGCCGCAGCCGGCAGAAGCACGGAATGGCATGCGCAGCGGCTGCTGCTCCAGCCTCACAGTCCGGTCCTGCGTGAAACCCTGCTGAACTTCCAGCATGAGGATGGAAGCTGGGGCTGGCTCGTCGACGCCCCCGGCGACGCCTTTGGCACCGGCCTCGCCCTTTACGCCCTCGCCCGCTCCGGCATGACGGCCGATGACCCTGCACGAAAACGTGCCGTCGGCTTCCTCCGCAGGACCCAGCAGCCCGACGGTTCATGGGCCGTTCCCAGCACGCGGGCCAGGGATAACAACAAAGTTAGCAAAACCGCCACCTACTGGGGCACCTGCTGGGCCGTGATCGGCCTTCTGGAGATTCCTCCCAGGCTTGAACAACCCCCGCCCGCCCAACGATGAACGCCTCCTTGAAGCTGCTGCTTTTCCTGACCCTTCCCGCAGCCCTTGAGGCCCAGGTCGGCGTTCAGGGGAAAACAGGCGCGCCTCCGGATGCCAAAACGCTCGACAGGCTCGAAATCACCCGGCCAGGCACCTACGAAAACCTGGTCATCGACGGCGGCTGGAAAAGCGGCAACCTGGTCAAGATCACGGCGGATGACGTCATCCTGCGCAACTGTGAAATCCGCCACAGCAGCGGCAACGCCGTGGGTGTCTTCGGGACGCGCGTCACCATCGAAAACTGCCGCATCCACCACCTGCTCAACGGCTCCTACGACAACCAGCAGGACGCCCACGGCATCTCCGGACGCTGGGCTGACATCACCATCCGCAACTGCGACATCTCCCATCCCTCCGGTGACTGCGTCCAGTTCGATCCCGATCGCAGGTCCTCGGGCAGGATCATGGTGGAAAACTGCACGCTCTGGACCAGCCCCCTCGAATCCGACATGGCGGGCTTCAAGGCGGGACAGCGACCGGGTGAAAACGCCATCGACACCAAGGTGAAGGCCGACGGCCCGCGCTGCCAGCTCGTCATCCGCAACTGCCACTTCCACGGCTGGAACCAGCCTGCGCAGATCGACAATGTCGCCGCACTCAACCTGAAGGAAAACGTCGATGCCGAAGTCAGTCGTTGCATCTTCCAAAACAACCAGATCGCCATCCGCGCCCGAGGTCCTGGTCCGCACGGCGGAGCCCATGTCACGGTCACGGACTGCGCCATCTTCGACACCCAGACAGGCGTGCGTGCCGAGGACAGGATCGAGGTGCTGAAGCTGATCCGGATGGGCTTCGGCGGCGACATCGGCCGGCGTGTGCAGTTCGTGCAGGGCAGGTCGGCAACCGGCGTGGAAATCAGCGGAGTGCATGAGGCGCCTGCGCCTGACAGCCTGTTGAAGAACGGCTTTCCCATGCCCTGAACCTTCGGGCATTGGGCATTCCTTGGTCCTTGGAGCCCGGACCTTGGAGATTCGATGCTGGCTCGTCCCAGTTGATCCGGCACTGAACTTCCATCCTGGCGAAACACTTCACCCGGGTCCAGCGTGATGAAAATCCACCCATTTCATGACCTGGTCTCAAAACTACGATCCTCTCGGCAACCTGATCCTCTCTTCGCTCGTCGCATCGCTGCCGGTCGTGGTGCTTCTCGGACTGCTGGCCTTCTGGCATGTGCGCGCCCAGCTCGCCGCCCTCGCCGGACTTCTTGTCGCGGGATTGATCGCGGTCTTCGTCTATCACATGCCCGCTTATCTGGCCGGCATGGCCGCCTTGAACGGCGCCGCTTTCGGCCTGTTTCCCATCGGCTGGATCGTGCTGAACGCCATGTTCGTCTACAACCTCAGCGTGGAGACCGGCCAGTTCGCCGTGCTGCAGCGCCAGATCGCGGGCGTGTCCGGTGACCGGCGCATCCAGGCGCTGCTCATCGCCTTCAGCTTCGGCGCCTTCATCGAGGGCGCGGCCGGTTTTGGCGCGCCCGTGGCCATCACCGGCGCACTCATGATCGGCCTCGGCTTCAAGCCGCTTGAAGCCGCCAAGCTCGCGCTCATCGGCAACACCGCCCCCGTCGCCTTTGGCTCGCTCGGAACTCCGCTGACCACCCTGGCCGACATCACGGGCCT
>JBIJBP010000096.1:0-19757 GCA_044345155.1 Prosthecobacter sp.
TCGCAGCAGAAGACTCGCGCCGGCTCAAAGCGGCGGTCGATGAAGACCTTGTGGGTGTTGGCGAACTTATAAGGCTGCTCGGGCCCGCCAAAGACCTTCTTGAACCTGCCTTCACGGCTGAAGATGAAGACATGGCTACGCCCGTAGCCGTCCACCACGTAGATGTCGCCGTTCGGGGCGACGTCGCAGTTGGTGAGCTTGAGGCCGCCGGAGGCGCTGACGCCCTTTTCCTTGGGGATGACCTTTTCCGTGCCGTCGGCCAGGGTGAGGACGATTTCCTTGTCGCTTTCGGACTTCCTCACGCCGGAGGCGATGCCTGCCAGCCTGGCGCGGCCTTTGGCGTCCTTTTCTCCCGTGGACCTGGAAACCGTGATGTAATCACGCTGGGCGGCCGGGAATGCCGAAGTCGGGATTTCCATGACGATCTCCCCGCTGAGCTTCGCCTTGATGACCCTGGCCTCCTTCAGGACGGCGCCGAAGATGTATTCGCCATCACCATCCTTGCGGATGACGAAACCGTGGAGGGAATCGGGCAGGTTGAGCACCTGCTTGAACTGGCCGTCAGGTCCGTAGACCTGCATGCCGCCTGCATTGGGCTCCTGGATGCTGACGTAAATGTTGCCGGCGGAGTCCACGGCGATTTCTCCATGGCCGTTGCCGATGGTCTCCTTGCCGGGAGGCGGCTTGATGAAGTCGGGGACCAGTTCGTAGGCCGTTTCAGCGACCGAGTTTCCGGCGAACATAAGGCCGGAGAGAAGAAGGAGATGTTTGATCTGCATGGGTGGAGGATTTCAAACGATTCGAGCCCGCCGAGTCAATCATGCAGGCATGAGGAATCCTGACCCCTGATTGGCGTGATCATGCTCATGGGAAGAAAAAGGCGCGTCCCGATGCGGGGCGCGCCTTGAGAAGACGGCAGGATCTGGCGGGCTCAGGCTTCGAGAAGCTTGGACTGAAGGCGGTCCACCATGCCTCGAAACTCGGCGGTTTGATTCATGCGCTGGCTGATGACCTTGCAGGCATGGATCACGGTTCCATGGTCGCGTCCGCCGAATTCCTCACCGATCTGGATGAGGGGCAGCTTGACCATGTGACGGGTGAGGTACATGGCCACCTGGCGGGCTTCGGCGATGTTTTTTGGGCGGCGTGGGCCGGTCAGGTCGCTGACGCGGAGGTCGTACTCCGTGGCCACGGTCCTTTGTACCCTGTCGACGGTGATGGACTTGGCAGGCTCCTCGTCGATCACGTCATGAAGGAGCTGGGAGAGGGCGGCTTCACTGGCAATGCCGCCTTCCAGGGAGACATGGGCGGCAACGCGCATCAGCGCTCCTTCGAGGCGGCGGATGTTGGTGCGGATGCGCTGGGCGATGAACTCCAGGATCCAGGGCTCCAGGGTGACGTTGAAGTCGTGCATCTTGCGGCGCAGGATGGCGACACGGGTTTCAAAGTCCGGAACCTGGATCTGGGTGGTCAGGCCCCACTCAAAACGGGAGACGAGGCGGCTTTCCAGGTCCTTGATCTCACCGGGTGGACGGTCGCTGGCCAGCACGATCTGCTTCTGGCTGTTGAACAGTTCGTTGAAGGTGTGGAAGAACTCCTCCTGGGTGCTGTCCTTGCCGGCGAAGAACTGCACGTCATCGATGAGCAGCACGTCCACCTTGCGGTATTTCTGGCGGAACTGGCTGAAGGTCTGCTTCTTGATGGCCTCCACGTATTCATTGGTGAACTGCTCCGAGGTCACATAGCGGACGATGGCGCGTTTCTTCCGCATCAGGACCTCCTGGCCGATGGCCTGCATGAGGTGGGTCTTGCCAAGGCCGGTAGGGCCGTGGAAGAAGAGCGGGTTGTAGATGCGGCCCGGCTTTTCAGCGACGGCCCTGGCAACAGCGGCGGAGTAGCTGCAGTTGTTACCGACGACAAAGCTGTCGAAGTTGAACTTGGCGTTCAGGCCGGCGTCGGCGAAGGAGCGGATGCTCAGGCTGTCGTCGTTGACGTGGGGGCTGGCACGATCTTCTGGAGTGTTGCGCGTCAGCAGGGCGCGGGCGGCCTTTTTCTCCAGGGATGCGTTTGCCGGCAGAGGGCGCAGGGGTTCGCTGGCGATTTCGTACTCGATGGTGGCTGCGGCGCCCAGGACTTCGGCCACGGAATCCGCGAAGGTGCCGGAAAAGTTGCTTTCGATCCAGACCTGATGGATCGGGTTTGGCACATGCACGACGACCCTCAGGTCTTCCGTGATGCACGCGGTGGTGCCGGAAAAGCAGCGTGTGTAGTTGTCGCGTCCCAGCTTCCTCAGAAGGATGGCGCAGATCTGCTCCCAAGGTGAGGGAAGTGCGGCAAGTGACGGTGTCGAATTTTCGAGTACGCTGGCTTCTGGAGTGGGTGAGGGATGCAGGACTTCATGGGCGGTCTCCATAGTGCAGAGGTTGGTGCTGGGCTGCTCGGTTGGTGCGTTTCGGGAGGTGACAAATTCGGCGCTGATTCGGGAGAAGCAGCGCCGTGTCGTTTTTTAAAATTAACGACTTCTGTTTATGGCGGAACCGACACGATTCAAAGCAAAACTTGCGGCTCTTTTAAAAGAGTTGGGAAACGTGATCCGTGTTCCACAAAGTTTTTAACCTTCGGACATGTGAAGCATTGCCAGCAACTCTGTGAAGAGAAGGTGAAAGGCTTGTGAAAAGGCTGTGAAGAGCTGTGCGTAATGATGATCTGGCACGCTTTCTGTAGCGGGTCTGGCTGCGATTGGCTCTGTCTGGGTTAACTCGGATAAACTTCACGTTCGGCACAACGGGATCATCCGGGGGCCATGTTCGCCAAAATAGGCGATGTGACGTTGTTGGGCGCATGGCACACTTCCCGCGTCAACCTTTATCCCCATGAGCACCAAGACCGATTCCTCGAAACCGCTGAGCAAGAACCCGCACCTGATCAAGTGGGTGAAAAAGATGGCCGTCCTCTGCAAGCCGGACCGCATTCACTGGGTGGATGGCTCCAAGGCCGAATATGACAGGCTCTGCGAGGAGATGGTCGCCGGGGGGACCTTCATACGTCTGAACCCGAAGCAGTGGCCGGGCTGCTTCTATGCGAAGTCGGATCCAAGCGACGTGGCCCGTGTGGAGGAGCGCACCTACATCTGCTCTCATTCGAAGGAGGGGGCCGGCCCAACCAACAATTGGGTGGATCCGTTTGAGATGAAGAAGAAGCTGCGCGGCCTGTTCAACGGCTGCATGAGAGGGAGGACGATGTACGTGCTGCCCTACAGCATGGGGCCTCTAGACTCACCCATCTCCCAGATCGGCGTGCAGCTCACCGATTCGCCCTACGTCGTGGTCAGCATGCGCATCATGGCCCGCATCGGCAAAAAAGTCTTCCAGATCATCGACAAGGGCCAGAAGCGCGTCGTTCCCTGCATGCACACCGTGGGTGCCCCGCTCAAGAAAGGGCAGAAGGATGTGCCCTGGCCCTGCAACAAGGAGAAGTACATCGTTCATTTCCCCGAGACGCGCGAGATCTGGAGCTATGGTTCCGGCTACGGTGGCAACGCCCTGCTGGGCAAGAAGTGCTTCGCTCTGCGCATCGCCTCCGCCATGGCCAGGGACGAGGGCTGGCTGGCCGAACACATGCTGATCCTCGGCGTCGAGAATCCGAAGGGGCAGAAGACCTACGTCGCCGCCGCCTTCCCGAGCGCCTGTGGCAAGACCAACTTCGCCATGCTCATTCCGCCGAAGCATTTTGCGGACAAGGGCTGGAAGGTGTGGACGGTGGGGGATGACATCGCCTGGCTCAAGCCAGGCCCTGACGGTCGTCTTTATGCCATCAATCCGGAGGCGGGCTTCTTCGGGGTGGCCCCGGGCACCAGTGAGAAGACCAACCCCAACGCCATGGCCTCGCTGCGGAAGAACACCATTTTCACCAACGTGGCCCTGACCCCGGACGGCGGTGTCTGGTGGGAGGGCATGACGGACACTCCACCTGAAAAGCTGACGGACTGGCAAGGCAACCAGTGGACCCCTGAAATCGCCAGGGAAAAGGGTGTCAAGTCCGCCCACCCGAACTCCCGTTTCACGGCGCCTGCCTCGCAGTGCCCGACGATTGATCCGGACTGGGAGAAGCCGGAGGGCGTGCCCATCGCCGCCATCATCTTCGGCGGCCGCCGTGCCACGACGATGCCGCTCATCTTCCAGGCCTTCAACTGGGTCAGCGGCGTCTACGCCGGGGCCACCATGGGCAGCGAGATGACCGCCGCCGCCGCCGGCACCATCGGCAAGGTCCGGCGTGACCCGATGGCCATGCTGCCGTTCTGTGGCTACAACATGGGCGACTACTTCCGCCATTGGATCTCCATGCAGCGCCGCCTGACCGAGACTCCCCGCATCTTCCATGTGAACTGGTTCCGCAAGGACAAGGATGGCAAGTTCCTCTGGCCCGGCTTCAGCGAGAACATGCGCATCCTGAAATGGATCGTGGACCGGGCGACCGGACACGGCATGTCCAAGGAGACGCCGATCGGCTGGGTGCCCCATCATGAGGACATCGACTGGACCGGCATGGATTTCCCCAGGGAGAAGTTTGAGGAATTGCAGGCCTTTGACCGGGATGCCTGGCGTCAGGAGATCCTTTCCCATGAGGAACTGTTCCTGGACCTCAAGACGCACCTGCCCAAGGAGCTCGTTTATGAACGTGAACTGCTCATCTGCAGGATGTGACCCCCGCCGTTTCAGGCAGGGGCCGCCCGGTCACTTCTTCGGCGCCCCTGCCTTGAACTTCTTCATCAGTTCCTGGAACCTTTTCTGGAGAGCCTGGTACTCCGGGCTCTTGCGATCCATTTTGTTACGCTCGGCGGCAAGGGCCTTGATTTCACCAGCGAGGGCGCGTCGCTGATCGCCAGCCCTGGCGGCCTGGGTGTCCACCTTGATTTCGACATCATCCCAGTCGTCGGTGCGGAAGACCGATGCGGGCAGGCCTTCACTGTTCACGAGGTTGGCTCCTTCCGGATTGGCGGCCCAGGCGTAGCGGACGGCGACGGGTTCGGGCACCTTCGGACTGCTCACCCGCACGCCGTCCAGGCCTTCCACTGTGGCGTCAGCCCAGTGCCAGACCCTGTCCGCACCGGCAATCTCAAAGCGCTTCAGGGGACCGCCGTCGCGTGATTTCAAGCCGCCTCCGGCCTGGGCGAAAGTCACGCGGATGCCGCCCTTTTCCGGGCTGCAGGCTTTGAACAGGGGGCCTGCCCAGACCAGGTTCCTGTCGTAATCCTTGGCGAGCGCCCAGCGCGCGAGGCGTTCCCCGGGATCCTTCTTGTTCCTGGGGTGGATGTCGTTGGCATCGCCGACGTCGTTGGTGATCGCCATGCCGGTTTTCGGCGTGGTGTCGAGAATCCGGCGCATACGGTCCTGAAGCAGGGCCCAGGCATCGGGGGTGCCGGGCTCGGTGGAGGGTGCATGGTAGTTGGCAAGCTGGACAAAATAGAAGGAGAAATCGTCATTCCAGCGCTTCCGCCAGTCGTTGATCATCAGGGGCAGTGTCTGGTCGTAGGGCACCGCTCCCGGCTTGGCATTGGCTTCACCCTGATACCAGATGGCCCCGCGCATCGTGTAACCGGCGAAGGGATGGATCATGGAGGCGTAAAGGACACCCGGCTTGCCTTCGGTGGCGAGCGGGCGCTTCGGTGCCTCAGGCTTTTTGCCGAGGCGTTTGCGTTCACCTGCCGGGCGGCCCTTCGTGGCGGCCATGGCTGCCTTCCATTGTTCAAGGGCCTTTTCATAGGCGGCCTGGGCCTTGACCGGGTCAAACTGGGCGTCGGCTTCCATCAGGGCGCTGACCATGGCCCGGGTGTCTGGAAGCGTGTTGAGCGCCTCACGGCTGGTGAAGGTCTCTACCGGCTTGCCGCCCCAGGCCGACTTGATCACGCCGACCGGGATGCCGAGTTCGAGATGCAGCTTGCGGGCGAAGAAAAAGGCCACCGCAGAAAAGCCGGGCACGGTTTCCGGCGTGGCGGCCTGCCATGCACCTGCAATGTCGTCCTGGTCCTCAATGGCGGTCACCAGGGGAGCGTTGAACATGCGCAGGCCGGGGTGGTTTGACTGCGCAATCAGTCCTGTGTATTCCGGCGAACGGTTCATGGTGAAGTACATGTTCGACTGGCCCGAGGCGAACCAGACCTCGCCGACGAGCACGTCGTTGATTTCAACCTTGTCGGAGCCGGAGCTGATGATCAGCACGCTTCCACCAGCATCTGCGGGGCCGGTTTCAATCTGCGTCCGCCACCTGCCATCGGCTCCTGCCCTGGTTTTGGCCGACGCTGCCTTGAAGGCGATGGTGACCTCGTCACCAGGCTCCGCCCTGCCCCAGATGGTTGCGGGCCTCTCACGCTGGAGCACCATGTGGTCGGAGAAAAAACGAGGCAGGCTCAGCGCGGCGAAGGCAGGGCCGACGGCGGTGAGGAGGATGAAGGCCAGGAGGTGTCTCATAAATCAAGCTGGGTTGGGGAAGCGGCAGGTCATGGAGGCCCGGGCTCCACTGGGTTTTGTTTCAGGAAAACAGGCCGTTGAGCGTGCTGCGGCCCGTGTTGTTGAAACTTTCCATCTCCACGCCGAACTGACGCGCCAGGGTCAGGTGCAGGTCGGCCAGCGGGGTGCCCGGAGCGAAGGCGATGTGGCGGCCGGTCCGCAGCCGGACCTGGGCTCCACCGAGAAGCACCAGGGGCAGGTCCTCCTTGATGTGGCCATTGCCGTCCTTCATTTCGCTGCCGTAGAGGACCAGGCTGTTGTCGAGCAGCGTGCCGTTGCCCTCATCGACTGCCTTCATCTTCTCGACGAGGTAACGCACCTGTCCGGCATACCATCGGCTGACGGTGGTGTATTCATGCACGAGGGCGTCCTGGTTCTTGTGGTGGCTCATGCCGTGGTGGTCATTCTTCACGCCGTCCAGGAAGGTAAAGTTCTGTCGGCTGAAGCCGTGGGCGCTCATGAAGGTGGCGACACGGGTGGTGTCGGTCTGCAGGGCGAGCACGAGCAGGTCGAGCATGAGCTTCATGTGCTGGTCCTTGCCCAGGGGAATTCCGGCCGGTGGGCGTGTCAGATCAGGTGATTTCAGAGGTGTCCATTCCGACGCGGGTGGATTAAGGGTGCGTTCAATCTGCTGCTCCACGCTGCGGACACCTTCGAGATATTCGTCGATCTTCTGCCGGTCGCGTCCGCTGGCGGCCTTTTGCAGCCGCCTGGCTTCCTCCAGGACGAGATCGACGACACTCCGGCGGTTTTCGGCGGCGCGTTTTGCCTCGGGTGAGGAGGGATCACGGAAAAGGCGGTCAAAGGCGGCCCTGGGGCTGATTTCGGGGGAGATGCGCCGGGTGGGGCTGCTCCAGGAGACCGTGTTGGCGAGCGCGATAGGATCGTCGCCAGCCATGCCCTGCCTCGGAGGCTCGGTGCCGAGCTCAATGCTGGTAAAGCGGGTTCCCCGGCTGATCTGCCGGGCAATGACCTGATCGACTGAAACGCCGTTGACGCCGTTTTCGATGGCGGTGCCGGTGAGGAAGGCACCGGTAAGCTTCACATGGCCCTTGCCGATGCTGTCGATGCCGCTGAGTACGACCAGGTCCTTTTTGAACTCAGCCAGCGGTTCCAGGATGGGTGACAGGGTGAAGTCCTGCCCGAGGCCGGAGACATTCCATGCTTTTGGATAGACTCCGTTGGGCTGGAAGAAGGTCACGAAGCGGCGCGGAGGCGGAATTGCGGCAGCACGGGCCCTGGGCGTCATGATTTCCAGCCAGGGCAGGGCCAGGCTGGCTCCCATTCCACGGAGGAGGGTGCGGCGTTCGATTCTGGGCGACATTGGCGCGGTAACGCCTGCCACCGCAGCCAGCTTGCAGGTTCCTGGCGGCAGGGGTTGTTTTTTTGTCAGGCCGGCGTCGGTCAGCCGAGCCGCAGGTCGAGGGTGAAGGGGAATTCGGGCACCTGCTCGATTGGCACCGGGGTGAACCTGTCCTGGGTGTGGCCGTTGGCGAAGAAGCGCGCCAGGCGTCGGCTTTCGGCCTCGTAGCTGTTCACGGGGAAGGTTTCATAGTTCCGGCCGCCGGGATGGGCGACATGGTAGGTGCAGCCGCCCAGGCTGCGTTTGTTCCAGGTGTCGACGATGTCGAAGGTCAGCGGGCTGTGTACCTTGATGGTGGGATGCAGGCATTCTCCGGGCTGCCAGGCACGGTAACGGACTCCGGCGACATATTCGCCGTTGGTGCCGGTCGGGTGAAGGGGGATCTGTCGGCCGTTGCAGGTGATGACATAACGTCCGCCGACCAGGCCTGCGGTCTTCACCTGGATTCGCTCCAGGCTGCTGTCGACGTAACGGACAGTTCCGCCTGCCGCCCCTTCTTCGCCCAGCACATGCCAGGGCTCGAGCCCGGTGCGCAGGTCCAGATGCACTCCGCGATGGGTGATGGCTCCGATGGAGGGAAACTTGAACTCGAAATGCGGCGCAAACCATTCGGCCTTCAGGTCATAACCGAAGCCCTGCATGTCGGCGATGATGTCGCACAGGTCCTCCCAGACGAAGTGCGGCAGCAGGAAGCGGTCGTGAAGCTCGGTGCCCCAGCGCACGAGCTTCTCCTCGTAGGGCTGCTTCCAGAAGCGGGCGATGGCGGCGCGCAGCAGCAGGTGCTGGGCGAGGCTCATCTCCGCATGAGGCGGCATTTCGAAGGAGCGCAGTTCGACCAGTCCCAGGCGGCCGCTGCTGCTGGACGGGTCAAAGAGCTTGTCGATGCAGAACTCGCTGCGGTGCGTGTTGCCGGTGGCGTCGACCAGCAGGTTGCGGAAGAGACGGTCGACGAGCCAGGGCGGGGGCGTGCCGGAGGTCTGGGTCTGGCGGTCCAGCTCCTTGAAGGCCAGCTCGAGCTCGAAGAGGGCGTCGTTGCGCGCCTCATCAACGCGTGGGTGCTGGCTGGTGGGGCCGATGAAGAGGCCGGAGAAAAGATAGCTGAGGCTGGGGTGGTTGTGCCAGTAGCCGAGCAGGCTTTTCAGCAGGTCGGGCCGGCGCAGAAGCGGACTGTCCTTGGGACGTTCGCCGCCGAAGACAATGTGGTTGCCCCCGCCGGTGCCGGTATGGCGGCCGTCGATCATGAACTTTTCAGTGCCTAGCCTGGTCTGGCGGGCTTCTTCATAAAGCACGGTTGTGTTATGGACGAGGTCCTGCCAGTTTGTCACGGGGTGCATGTTCACTTCGATGACGCCTGGATCGGGCGTGACCTTGATAACGTTAAGCCGGGGATCGAAGGGCGGTGGCGTGCCTTCGATGATGACCGGTGTTTTCAGGGCGGAGGCCACGTCCTCAATCGCGGCAACGAGGTCGAGGTAGTCCTCGGTGTCCGCGACGGGAGGCAGGAAGATGTGCAGGCGGCCGTTGCGGGGTTCAAAGCAGACGGCGGTACGGATGATCCAGGGGGCTGACTCCTGCGGCAACGGATACCGTTCCCTGGCGCTGCTGCGCGGGTCTTCCGCAGGCTCGGGCAGGGGATCAAGCCGACGACGCTCAGGACGGCCCTGGCCGGCATACTTGGCGGCCGCATAGCTGGACGGGGTGCCAGGCACACCCGGTGATTCCTGAAGCCACCCGGCGACTTCGCTGAGAAAATGCTGGCGGCTTTCCGGACGCGGAGGCAGTTCCGGCCAGTCGCTGGAAGGGTCGGTGGGATAGATCCAGGGGTAGTCGGTGCTGCTGACCCAGGGCAGGCTGTCGAGCGGCAGGCGCAGTCCCATTGCTGAGTCGCCGGGGATGAGGTGCATGGTGTCGTCCCTCACAAACCAGGGACCGCTCTGCCAGCGCAGTTCGCTGCCTTGCCAGGCCCGCTCAAGCGGCAGGGCATAACCAACGATCTTGTCGAGCCCTTGTTCGAAGATGCGGGCCAGGCGGGCGCGTTCCTCCTTGTCCTTCAGGTTCGACTTGAAGGGGTCGACGTTCACCGGCAGGCGTTTTTCCCGCCACAGATAGTAATAGACGTCCTCGTAGGCCTCCTTGAGCCAGCGTGGATTGACACCGAGCGCGGCGGACAATGCCAGCCCGAACCTGCGTGCCTCGGCTTCGCCATGCCCATAGTCCCGGGATTCATCGGCAATGAGGCTGTCGTCGTTCCAGACGGGAACGCCGTCCTTGCGCCAGTAGCAGCCAAGCGCCCAGCGGGGCAGCGATTCGCCCGGATACCATTTGCCCTGGCCGTAGTGAAGCAGGCCTCCGGGACCGAAGCGGTGACGCAGGCGTTTGATGAGTTCCCCAGAAAGCAGGCGCTTCTTCGGGCCGACGGCGGCGGTGTTCCATTCGGCGCCATCCATGTCGTCAATGCTGACGAAGGTCGGTTCTCCCCCCATGGTGAGCCGAACATCACCGCCGATGAGGTCTTCGTCGATGCGGTGGCCGAGCTTTTCAATCTCCGCCCATTGTTCCGCTGAGTAGGGCTTGGTCACTCGGGGCGATTCAAAGATTCGCGTGACCGACATGGCATGGTCAAATTCGACCTCGCTCTTGTCCACGGCCCCGGTGATGGGTGCGGCGCTCTGTGGGTCGGGGGTTGCGGCGAGGGGCAGATGGCCTTCACCCGCAAGCAGACCGGAGGTGGGGTCGAGGCCGATCCAGCCTGCACCGGGCAGATAAACTTCACACCAGGCGTGAAGGTCGGTGAAGTCCGTTTCCGCGCCGCTGGGGCCGTCAAGGCTTTTGACGTCCGGCTTGAGCTGGATGAGGTAGCCGCTGACAAAGCGTGCGGCCATGCCGAGGTGCCGGAAGAGGGTGACAAGCAGCCAGGCGGAGTCACGGCATGAGCCGCTGCAATGCTCGAGGGTTTCCTCGGGTGTCTGGACGCCGGGCTCCAGGCGGATGGTATAGCGCAGATCCTTCCAGAGCATCTGGTTGATTCCGACGAGGAAATCGATGGTGCGGACCCGTGTGTCGTTGCCTGAATCCTGGAGAGCGACGTCCGACTCGGGCAGGATGCCGTGGGCATGAGGGTCGGTGGTTTCCGAATGGGGCACCGGGGCATGGGTGAGTGGTGCATGCCCGTTCATCAGCTGGTGGCGGATTTCACGGAGGTAGGCTGTGACCAGCGGGGTGAGGGGAAGCCTGCGCTGGAAGGGCTCCAGCTCGTGATTGAGCGCCGGGTCGTAACGGAAGGGGAAGTGCTCCGCCTGGGGCTCCAGAAAGAAGTCGAAGGGGTTGTAGACTGACATCTCGGCCACCAGGTCCACCTCGATGCAGAACTCCGTGGTCTTTTCCGGGAAGACGAGGCGGGCGAGGTAGTTGCTCTGCGGATCCTGCTGCCAGTTGATGAAATGCTGGTTAGGTGTGACCTTGAGCGAATAGCTCAGCACCGGCGTGCGGCAGTGGGGTGCCGGACGCAGCCGGACCACCTGTGGGGAAAGGGTGACGGGGCGGTCGTATTTGTACCGGGTGACGTGACGGAGGGCGACGTGGATGGCCATGCGGGGGAGGTTGGGCGGATAGGCTTCAAAGCATGGCCCATGCCAGGGCTTGGACTCACTCCACCGGCCTGCTCACGACCGGCTGATTTATTCGCTTTCGCAGCATATCTGACAGAGCTTGCGGCAGCAAGCGGGACGCTGGTAGCGCTGTTGAATGACCTTCTTAAACATCCTGCCCGTGCTGTTGCTCCTGCCCCTGAGGCTTTGCGGTCAATTGAACTACGCCGGGGGGCTGGTGATGCAGAGCTTTGATTCGCTGCCGGTTTCCGAAACTTTTGATTATACCGATCATGGTGTGGCCAAGGGGCCCGCCCTGTTGACGCAGGCGCCGGTCATGGCCGCCGGGGCGGCTGGCTGGGGGATTCATGCCAGGGTCGGGACACAGCTGCTCTTCCAGGTTGGAAACGGCTCCACCGGCACTGCTGCCGTGTATCCCTTCGGTCATCCGGCATCCCGGGACAGGGCGCTGGGATCGCTGGCCGGCGGCGGACATTCTGCGAGCCTGGGATTGAGCCTCGTGAATCAAACGGGCCGGACTTTGAGCCAGTTTACCATCAGCTTTTTCGCCGAGCAGTGGCGCAATGGCGGTACCGCATCACTGACGGGCCTGAAGGGGGAATACCGGGTTGCGACTGGTGGCGGCATGGATTCAGGCACCTTCAAGGCAGTGGCTGCCATGGATGTGCCGGTGCTGAGCGCGGTGCCGGGGGTGGCTTTCAGCATGAACGGCAACTCTCCGGCGTGTCGGACCGAATGCAGCGCGACCGTGACCGGTTTGTCCTGGGCGGCCGGGCAGATGCTGATCCTGCGCTGGCGGGACCTGGATGAAACTGGGGCTGACAACGGGCTCGCGCTGGACGACGTGGTGTTCTTTGCTCCGTCAACTTCGCTGTCACCGCAGGTCGCTGCGGTGGATCCAGCCTCGGATGGAACCGCCGTCTGGGGTCTTCGGCCTGTGGTGGTGACCTTCAATCAGCCTGTGACACCTGGGGCGGCGTGGTTTGAGCTGAGAGGGAGCGTCAGTGGTGTGATTGAGGCGTCGGTGAGCCATGCCGGGCCGATGCGTTACACGCTCACGCCCTTGAAGCCCTGGCCGGCGGGCGAGACGGTGACGGTGCGCATTTTCGGCAGCCAGGTGATGAACGACCTCGCGCAGACGATGGCGGCGGATCATGGGAGCGCCTTTGAAACCCTGCATGGCCCTGAGTTGCTGACACGCATTTCGTTCGTGCAGGGCCGGGATGGTTGCAGCCCTCTGGCGGGCGCGGTCGTGAAGGTGAGGGGCGTGGTGACGGCGGACTTTCAGGGAGGCTCTCCGGCGCTGGGAGGCTTTTTCATCCAGTCTTTTCCTGGTGACGAGGATGAGGATCCGGGGACTTCCGAAGGCCTGTGGATTGCGGACCGGGGCAGTGCGGCTTCCGTGCCGGTTTCGGCGGGGGATGCAGTGAGTGTCACGGGCGTGGTGTCGGAGTCGGGAGGCCTGACCCAGCTGGTCAGCGTGTCAGGCATGTCTGTGGAGGGAAGTGCTGAGATGCCGGAGCCCCAAGCCCTTGGCCTGCCCATGGCATCAGGCGTCTCCTTCGAGGCCCATGAGGGGATGCTCGTTCGCTTTTCCCAGGAGCTGTCGGTCACCAGCACCAGCAGCATCTCGGGCGGGTTGGACAATTATGCACGCTATGGCGAGCTGGCGCTGGCGGCCGGTGCCCCGCTGGTTGTGCCGACGGAGTTCATGGATCCGAATGACCTGCCGGCCTCGGGTACCACGGCGGCGGGCAGGGGCAACGCCGCCGCAGTGCATGATTATGAACGACAGATGGTTAGGTATGTCATCACGCTTGATGACGCCTCCACGGCCCAGTTCCCCGATCCGACGCCCTTTCTAAACAGCCGTGGAACCCGTCGCTGCGGCGACACGGTGACCGGCCTGACTGGCGTGATGACCTTTGGCAACGGCGGCTACAAGGTGCTGCCCGCAGGGCCGGTGCCCTTTGTCGATGCGAACCCGCGTCCGGATATCCCGCCCGCCGTGTCCGGCCGGCTGAGGGTCGCGGGAATGAACATGCACAACTACTTCACCACCTTTGGCGGTGCCTCAGACCGGGGGGCGGCGGGTCCGGAGGAGTTTCAGCGGCAGAAGGACAAGGTGGTGACCGCCTTGGCAAGTTTGGATGCGCATGTGCTGGGCTTGATGGAGGTGCAGAACCGTGCGGAGACGGTCAATGACCTGCTGGCGGCACTGAATGCCGCCGTCGACGAGCGCTATGCCTTGGTCCCCGATCCGCCGGGTGGCTATCCTGGGGCTGGGGCCGCCGCCGATCACATCCGCTGCCTGCTGCTCTACCGGCCTTCGCGGCTCAGCCTTGCGGGAGATTGCCGGATGGACACGGATGCCGCCTGGTATTCACCGGGGGCAGCACCATTGCCCCTGCGTTTTCCGCTGGCGCAGACCTTTGTGGAGCGTGAGAGCGGTGAAAAGTTCACCCTATGCGTGAATCATTGGAAGTCGAAGTCGTCCTCGGGCGCCACCGGGGTGGATCAGGATCAAAACGACGGCCAGTCAGCCTACAACGACCTGCGCCGCCGGCAGGCGGCAAGACTGAGCGCCTGGCTTCGGGAGCTGGCAGCTGAAAGTGGCGAGCCTGACCAGATGATCCTTGGTGACCTGAATTCCTACGGGGAGGAGGATCCCCTGGATGTCCTGCGTGCCGGCGGCTGGCAGGATCAGGGGCAGCGTTTTCATGGCATTCAAGAATACAGCTACCTCATCAACGGCCGGAGGGGGCGGTTGGATCATTTGTTCGCCACGGGCAGCATGGCGGCCCAGATCACCGGTCAGGAGCACTGGCACATCAATGCGGACGAGCCTGAGTTTTATGACTATCGTCTGTCAAACAAGAGTCCTGCGCAGAAGCTGCTGAATGTTGGCAGTCCATTTCGCAGCAGTGATCACGATCCGGTCCTGGCGGGTGTCAGCCTCAGCGTGCCTGAAATGGACTACGATGCATGGAGGCTGGCGCGGGACTGGAAAGGAAATCCGGACGCCGCCGCGCAGGACGACCCTGATGGTGATGGCCTGGCGAACCTGGCGGAATTTGCCATGAACCTTGATCCATTGCTGGCCGGACATGACCTGATGCCCCGGGGCTTCCTTGCGAAGGATCAATGCCTGTTTGAGTTCCGCCGGCATCGCCAGGCGCGCGGCGTGGCCCTGATTCCAGAGTGGTCCACCGACCTTTTCCAATGGCATGAGATGCCGGGGATGGAGGTCGTGGAGGCCTTGGATGCGAGAACGGAACGAATGCGTTCGAGGCTGCCTCTGCAAGGATTGAACCGGGTCTTGTTGAGGCTGCGAATTGTTCTCATCGCCCCGTGATTTCGTCAGGTGGAGCTGTTACGAAAGAATCATTGGCAAGCCCTCGCGGCAGATGCAATGAACAAGCTTCAACCTTCAGGCCACGCGGAATTTGAAATACTCCATCGTTATACCTTTCTTTAATGAGCAGGCGACCGCCAAGGCCGTGCTGGAAGAGGTGATCACCACGAATCCCGAGGCCGAGATCATCGCCGTGGACGATGGCTCAAGCGACGCCACCTGGCAGATCCTGTGCAGCTTTCGTCCTCGTATCGTTGCCTTGAAGGCAAGCCGCAACCGAGGTCAGTCCGCCGCCATGTATGCGGGCATGAGGAACGCCACCTGCTCCCATGTCGGCCTCATGGACGGGGACGGGCAGAATGATCCAGCGGAGCTGCCCAGGCTCTGGGCGGAACTGCAGGGCAGCGGCAGGGATTTCGTCTGCGGCTACCGCGCCCATCGGCAGGATACGGCCTCCAAGAAGATCGCCTCCAAATGGGCCAACCGGATCCGGCGCGCCTTTTTGCATGACGGCGTCAGGGACACCGGCTGCTCGCTGAAGATGATGAAGAAGGAGTGCGTGGATCATCTGGTGCCCTTCAACGGCATGCACCGCTACATCCCGGCGCTGCTGCTGCAGGCGGGATACGCCTTCACGGAGATTCCGGTGAATCATCGCCAGCGGCTGGCCGGCGTGAGCAAATACACCAACTGGGAGCGCGCCCTGCGCGGACTCTATGACCTGGTGGGCGTGTCCTGGCTCATCAAGAGAAAGGTCAGGTTTGATGTCTCCTCGACGTGACGTGAAATCGGTGTGATGCCCGGCTTTACCAGGATGCGATGACTTCGTAGGCGTAGCCGGTCAGATATTCGGTTTCTGGAATGGTGGCCAGGATCGGATGATCGGGACGCTGGGTGTAGGTGGTGACACGGCGCAGGGTCTTGCGGGCATCGACGGCGGCGTCCTCAATGGAGGCATGGAATTCACCGCGGCTGACATGATGACTGCAGCTGAAGGTGGCCATGATGCCGCCAGGCTGAAGCATCTTCAAGGCGCGCAGGTGGATCTCCTTGTAGCCGCGCATGGCATCCTTCACGGAGGCCTTGGTCTTGGTGAAGGAGGGCGGGTCCAGGATGATGAGGTCGTAGGTCGCGCCCGAGGACTCCTGCTGCTTGAGGAAATCGAAGCAGTTGGCGGGGATGAACTTCACCTGCGCTCCGGCGATGGCGGCGTTTTTCTCCGCCAGGGCGACGGCGGAATCGCTGATGTCCACGGCGACAACATCGGCTGCCCCGGCCAGGGCGCTGGCCTGGGCAAAGCCGCCCTGGTTGGTGAAGCAGTCGAGAACCCGGCGGCCTTTGGCGAGACGGGCGACATGCTGGTAGTTGTCGAGCTGGTCGAGGTAGAGGCCGGTCTTCTGGCCTTCGAGCAGGTCGGCGTGAAAGGCGCTGCCCTGATGCCGGACGATGAAGGGATCAGGCTGTTCGCCCCAGACGACGCCCTTCACCTGGTCGAGCCCCTCGGCCTTGCGGACGTTGCCTTCATTGCGCTGCACGATGCTGCGTGGGGAAAGCACCTGCACCAGGGCCTGGATGAGGAGGTCCTGCCGCTGGGCCATGGCCAGGGTGAGGGTCTGCAGCACCAGGTGGTCGCCATAGCGGTCCACGATGACACCGGGCAGGCCGTCGGACTCGCTCCAGATGAGCCGGCAAAGGCTTGTGTCGACGCCTGCCGCCTCGCGCGAACGCAAGGCTCGTTCGACCCGGCGGATAAAGAAGTCGAGGTCCAGGTCCTGGCGTCGGTAGGAAAACAGCCGCGCGCTGATCTGCGACTTCGGGTTGTAGATGGCGCTGCCCAGGGGCTTGCCGCGCATGTCCTGAAGCTGGACGACATCCCCGGGCTGGGGATCGCCATAACGAGCTTTGATTTCAGTGGCGTAAACCCACACATGACCATGGAACAGACGGGCACGGGGCTGGATAGACAGGGCTGGCATGAGACAGGTGCTTAGCGGTGCTTTGCGCATCAGGCAAGAGGGCAGGGTGCTTTCGCTTTGTTCTGCTCTCCCCCGGCTTCGAGGGGCAGGCCTGCGCCTTCTTCAGGCCGCCACTTCGATCCGGCTCGTTCCACCTGCTCCGCGAACCACCCGCACCTGGGTCGTCAGGCGCTCCTTGAGCAGGTCCACATGGGAAATGAGCCCGATGGTCTTGCCCCGAGAGCGCAGGTTTTCCAGGGCGCTCAGGGCGATCTCCAGCGTCTCGGAATCCAGCGTGCCGAAGCCTTCGTCGATGAAGAGCGAGTCGATGGGATGGTGCCGGCTTGCCAGTTCGCTCAGGCCCAGGGCCAGTGCCAGGCTGGCCAGGAAGCTCTCGCCGCCTGACAGGCTTTCCATCGGCCGGTCCACGTTCGCCTGGTAGAGATCAACGATGCGCAGGTCGAGCTCATCACCCGGCGCGGCCATGAGGCGGTAGCGTTCCGCCAGCACCTTCAGATGTTCGTTGGCCAGCCCGATGAGCTGCCGCAGGGTGAGCGACTGCGCAAAGCGCGAAAACTTCGCACCATCGGCGGAGCCGATCAGCTCCTTCAGCCTTCCCCACCTCAGCGCCTCGGCTTCCGCCGACTGCAATTCCGCTCCTCCGGCCTCGCGACGCATCTGTGCGTCATCGTCGTTTTTGAGCTGCTGATCGAGCGAGCCGAGGTCCGTGCGTTTCATGGCAAACGCCTCACCGAGCTGCCTGGTGGTCGCTTCCAGCTCGCTCAACGCCGCCACACTCAGCACGCTTTGGCCTTCGAAAGGCTTCCGGCGTGATTCAAGCTGCTCCAGCTTTGCCAGCGTCGTCGCGAGTCGGGTTTGCAGCGCGCTCAGCTTCGTCTCCGCCTCGCGCAACGCCTTCTCCGCCGATGCCACGCGGCCTTCATGCTCCTGACGATCCTCCGCCAGGCTCTTGCCGCCGAGCAGTTCGTTCAACTGCCCTTTCAACGCATCCGCCTTCGTGCGCAGTGACACGCCTTCGGTTTTCAGTTCATCGAGACGCTTCGTTTTCCCGTCTTCATCCGCCTTTGCGAGCTGGAGGTCGCCTTCGAGCCCCTGCAGCTTGGTGCGCTGCTGCGCGGCTTCCTGCTGCTTCTTCGTGAAGGTGGTCGAGCGCGTCTCCAAGGCATCGAGTTCACGCTCGACGTCTTGAAGCGTCGGCTTTCCGGCCTGTGTTTCTTCACTGTCTGCGTTCACGCAGGCTAGAAAAGTGATGCTGCGCCGCGCTCGCACTTCCTCGGTTTCCAAGGCCCGCACATCCGGCACTTCAATCTCAGCCAGCCCCTTGCGCACCTCCTCCGCCCGCTTGTTCTCGGCGCCCAGTTCCGTCTCCATCTTCACCAGTTCACGCTCCAGCAGTGTCAGCGCCCGCTGAGCCTGCTCATGCTGCTTCTCCAAGGCCGCAAGCAGCTTCCGAGCGGCTTGCAGCTGCGAGTCGAAGCTTGTCTCGCCGCTCGCAAAGGGATGCTCCGTGGCACCGCAGAGCGGACAAGGTTCACCATCCTTCAAATCGTGCCGGTGCTCGTCGAAGCCAGCCACCAGTTCCGACTTCCGCACGATCTCGCGCTGTAGCTCGATTTTCGTCGCGATCTGTTTTTGCTCGTCGCGATCCTTCTCGGCCTTCGCGAGGCCTTCGGCGGCTTTTTTCGTCCAAACGGCGGTTTGGGCCTCCGAGTCGTTGAGTCGCTTTTTCAGTGTTTCAGCCTCCGCATGGCGTTTGCGGCCTTCGACCAGCTTGACATGCGCTTCACGCCAGTCACGCACCGCGGGGCGGAGTTTCGGCAAATGCTCGCCCAGTTCGGCATCGGCCGCGTGCTGCTTCAGCCACGCTTCGAGAGCCTGCGCGGCCTGCTGATGTGCGGCGAGGGCTTTTTCGGCGGCATCGCACTTGGTGGCGGCCTCCTTCTGCTCCTTTGCCCAGGATTGATAAGTGGCGCGACTCTCCGCGAGCTGCTTTTCGAACTGCTCGCCCTGCGCCGCGAGCCCTGCCGCCTGCTCCCAAACGGGCTCACGCTTCGTGCGCCTGGCTTTGGCGTCTTCGGCGATGGCTTTCACCTTCGAAGCGTCCTCCTCGGCGATTGATTGCGCGCTTTGGAGCTGCTTCACGTCTTCGTCGAGCTTCGTGATCTCCGCCACGATCGTGGCGTGCTCGCGTTGGGCGTGGAGTTGCTGTGTCGCGGCCTGGTATTCATTTTGCAAACGTGCGGCGCCGGCCTGCGCCTCGGCGAATGAGGTCTCCAGGCGCTGCCGCGCCTCGTCATCGAGCACCGACACCGCGCCGAGCGCGGCCTTGAGCCGCTGCACCTGCTCGTCTTTGGCCTTGTACGTCTCGAAGGCAAGCTTCGACAGTTCCGTGTAGATCTCCGTGCCGGTGATCTTCTCCAGCAGCTCGGCTCGTTCATTCGGCTTCGCCTTCAAAAACGCCGCGAATTGTCCCTGCGCCAGCAGCACGGACCGCAGGAAGCGCTGCGCATCGAGCCCGGTGAGCGATTCGATCATCGCATCCACCTCGCGTCCTTTGTCGGCAAGAATTTGCAGCGTGTCTGCATCTGCAAGCGTGCGCTGAACGGGCTTCAAGTTGCCGGTCTTGGTCTTTCCCAGCCGCCATGTCGCGCGCAGGCGCCGTCCTCCGGTCTCGAAGTCCACCTCGGCAAAGCACTCCATCGTGTGCCGACTCATCATTTCATCCGCCTTCTCGTTCCCGTAACGAGCCGCGCGTCCATAGAGCGCCAGCGTCATCGCATCGAGCAAGGTCGATTTCCCCGCTCCTGTCGGTCCCGTGATGAGAAACACACCCGCCGCGCTCAACGGCCCCTCATCAAATCGCACGACATGCTCCCCGCTGAGGGAGTTGAGATTCTGCAGTCGGACGGCGAGGAGGCGCATGGGTGGGTGTTTATGCGATGATCCGTT
>JBIJBP010000014.1:0-57225 GCA_044345155.1 Prosthecobacter sp.
GATCCAGGTCGAAGAAGTTGGGTGCGGAGACCCATTCGTCGAAGCCACAGGCGCCCGGGTTGACCGGGCTGGCGGCCTGCACGGAGCCGAGATGCCATTTGCCGAAGTGGCCTGTTCGATAGCCTGCCGTCTTGAGTGCCTCGGCGATCGTGAGTTCCTGTGGACGGATGGGGTGCCCCCAGGAGAAGACGCCATATCGGTTTGGGGTGCGGCCGGTCATCACGCTGCCGCGTGTGGGTGAGCAAACCGGTGCGGCGGCATGAAACTGGTCGAAGCGGATGCCGGACTTCGCCATGCTGTCGAAGTTGGGGGTGAGCACCTTGGGGTGGCCGTTGTAGGCCATGTCACCCCAGCCCTGGTCGTCCGCCATGACGAGCACGATGTTCGGCGGCGCGGTGGTGACTGCCTGGGAGGTCATGGCCGCCATGACGAGGAGTGCGATGAGGGATTTCATGCGTGCGGCATGTTCCCGCTCCGCAGGCTGGCTTGAAAGAAAAAACTGCGTGCAGGGATTGCGCCGGTCAGCGTTCCGCCAGCCATTCGAGCCGACGCTGCAGCCGCTGGCGGCGTTCTTCATCGGGATGAGGATACAGGATGGGATACCAGGCGGTCATCACGGCGGCGCGTGCGGTCATGCAGTGTTCCAGAATCGCGTCGTCAATCCGGCCGCCCGCAGCAAGATAGGCGTCGAGGATCTGCCGCACGGTGGAATGATCGTCCTCCAGCACACGGGCGTTCCAGATGATGGAGGCGAGGTCCCATTCCACGGGCCCGGCAAAGGTGTCCTCCCAGTCGGTCCAGAGCAGTCCGCGCGTGGTGTTCATGAGGTTGCCCATGTGGGCGTCGCCATGGAGGGGCTGCAGGTCACAGTTGTCGAGGAGCTCGAGCGCCTTGCGGAGATGATCGGCCAGCATCATCTGCTGGGCAGGAGGAAAAAGCGTTCGCTGTCGGAGGATGTCGAGGCTTTCGCGGAGGATCGCCAGCTTTGGCAGGGGGTGGGGAAAGCGGCGCATGATGCCGTGGCAGAGATTCAGGGTGCGTCCGATCTCCGACGCCGCAGGTTCGGTTTCAACGCGGGTGACGAACTCCCAGAAGTTCAGCGGATAGCCCAGGTGTTCGTGCGGTCCGGGAGGAAGGTCCGGATGCAGCGGGATGACCGGCGCGCCGCCTTCCGTCAGGTGCCGGGCGATGGCGTTTTCGCGGGCGAACCACTCCGTACCCTGCCTGGGGCCTTCGCGATCCTGAACGACGCGTGCCACCAGGGTCTCCGTCAGCCGCAGCACCAGCGTGCTGCCGTTTTGCAGAATGTCGCAGCGATCCGGGCGTATGCCATGGGCGATGGCGGTTTCCGTGGCGGCGCGAACGGGCAGGTCGAGGTCAGGCATGTGATTCACATGGTCTGCCGTCGGATGTTCTGCAAGCCGTCGGCGGTCCGCAATTGCATCGGAGCCGCTGCCCAACAAAAAGCCCGGAGACGTGATGCTCCGGGCTTGAAATTGGTAGCGGGGGTTGGATTTGAACCAACGACCTTCAGGTTATGAGCCTGACGAGCTACCGGGCTGCTCCACCCCGCGGTTTGAGCCTTCCCCTATCGTTCATGGTTCTCGGATGGCAAACGGTTTTTGGTCGGATCCATGGAGTGTGTCAAAACAATCCGACCGCTTCGATGAAAACGGCCTGCGCATCCTGCCTGATTTTTGCTCTGTCCATCATTGGAGATTCATGCACACTTGGCCCATGCGCAGCTTCCCGGCCTTCAGCCTCAGTTTCGCCGTGGCATTGTCCTCGGGCGCGGCCACGCCTGCACCTCCGGCGTCACCCCCGCCCGTCGCTCCCACCGCAAAGCCCGCAGCGGCTCCGCAAGAGGAGTCCTCCTCCGCCGTGCCCGGCAAGAGCACCAAGCCCGCACCCGTTTCCGCCAAGCCGCCGCCGGAAGACGCCTACCGGCAGATGGAGCTGCTGACGAGGGCGATGGAAACCATCCGGCAGAGCTATGTTGACGAATCCCAGATCAGCTATGAGGCGCTTGTTGAGGGAGCCTTGGAAGGAATGCTGAGAAAACTGGACCCGCACTGCGAATACATGGGGCACGGCCTTTTCGAGGAGATGAAGCGCGAGCAGTCGGATGAATCCGAAGGCGTGGGCATCAGCGTTGCCCTGCGCGAAGGCGCCCTGACCATCATCAGCGTGCGTGAGGATGGTCCGGCGGCGCGCGCAGGCGTGGTGGCGGGGGATCAGATGGTGCGCATCAATGAGATCCTGACGGACAGCGTTGGCGTGGCCGAGGCCGTCCAGCTCCTGTCAGGCAAGGCGGGTGAATCCCTGAAGCTGACGGTTCGCAGGCCCTCGACACGGCAGTTCCTGGAGTTTTCCATGGTGCGCGAAACGCTGAGTGAAACATCCGTGCATGACCCGCTGCTCTTCACACCGAAGCTGGCGGGCGAGTTCAAGATTGGTTATGCCAGGATCTCCCAGTTTACGCAGGCGACGGCCAGGGACCTGGGCCACGCGTTGGACGAGCTGGAAAAGCAGGGCATGCAGGCCTTTGTGCTCGACCTCCGCAACAATCCCGGCGGGCTGCTGGACAGCGCAGTGGCGGTTTGTGGCGAGTTTCTTCCCGAAGGCACGGTGGTGGTGACGACGGAAGGCCGGTCTGCGGCGCAAAATCCGCCGCCCTACCGCACGCCATCCAGGGAGGGCCGGCGCCAGCGGCGCTATCCGATGTCGGTCATCATCAACCATGCCAGCGCCAGTGCCGCGGAAATCACGGCGGGCGCCCTGCAGGATCTGAGGCGCGCCATCGTGGTCGGCACAACCAGCTTCGGCAAAGGCAGCGTGCAGAGCATCATTCCGATGAAAAACGGAGCCGCGATGCGGATGACGATCGCCAAGTATTACACCCCGAGCCACCGCACCATTCATGAGCATGGCGTCGAACCGGACATCGTCTCGATGCTCAGCATTGAAGAGGAGATCCGTGTCTCCAAATGGAGGGCGAGTCATGGCACGGGAGAGGCGGCGGCGATCGAGATCGGCAACCTGGGGGACAGGCAGCTGGAGCGTGCCGTCGATGCCCTCAAGGGCGTGCTGATCTTTGAATCTTTCAGCCCGAAGGAGGCGGCAGCGCCTCAGCCGACGAAGCTTCCGCCTCCGGATGTCCCCAAGGCAAGGCTCCTTGAGGAATCACCGGTGGATAAGCCCTGAAGTGCTCCAGGCATCTCAGTGCCCGCAGCTGCCGCCGTCGTCAGGCGGATCCGTGTCCTGGATGTCAGCGGAGGCCTTCAGCTGGTCGATGAACTCGTTGAACCTGGCATCCTTGAACTCCTCGATCAGGCGCTGACGGACGGCGTCCTTCACCAGTTCAAAGGGCAGGGGTTCGGAGGGCTTGCGCTCCAGGACGGTGCAGACGTGGAAGCCGAGCTGGGTGGTGAACACGGGGCTGATCTCGTTCTCCCTCATGGAGAAGGCGATGGTTTCAAACTCCTCCATGAACTCACCACGCTTGAACCAGCCGAGGTCGATCATCTGCTGGTCGTCGGCGCGGTGCTGCTCGGCCAGCTTCATGAAATCCTCCCCCGCCAGCAGCTCCTGCCGGATCTGCCGCATGAGGTTGAAGATCTCCTGCCTGCTCTTGGCGCCCTGCAGCCCCTTGGTGATGTGGGCGGCGTGAATCATCTCCTCACTCATGTAACTGGCCAGGTTCCTTTCATAAAAGGCGCGCATCTCGGCCTCGGTGGGTTCCGGCTCGGTGCCATAGACCTGGGCAAGCATCTGGTCGAGGCGCACGCCCCCGGCGATGTTCTCGCGCACGATCTTGTCATCCTTGTAGGGCATGCCGATGCGCATGTAGAACTCCGTCTCGCCGCCGGCCTCCTCGATGAGTTTTTCCAGCCTGGCCGTGATGGCGGCCTCGTCCACCTCGGGGATGCGCTTCAAGGACTCCTGGTTCAGCAGCACGCGGGAGATGATGTTGTCCTTGGCATAGCCGCGGAACTCCGGGTCGCGCTCGCAGCACGCCACCTGCAGCAGGCGTTCATAGTGCCCTTTGACGTTGCGGAACTCAGATTCGATGACCTCGTCGTCGACCTCTTCGCCATTGATGATCAGTGCCATGTTTGACCGGAAGGCGGGCGGCCTGCGCGTGCAAGGTGAAAGTATCCGGCTTTTGAGCGGCTTGACGTATTCAGGGTCCAAGGGCAGGAACCCTGGCCTTGTTCATCGACATCCTGCCTTCTTCCTGCTCAATTCGGCTGCTGATCAGCCGGGGGGGCTCCATGGTTGGGCTGGGGTTGCTGATGACGGGCACCCGCGTCCTTGCGGCTGATCCTGACGGCTTTTACCGCGCCCCCAGGAGTTACAGCACGACACGTGATCCCGACCTGCCGAAGTATGCCCGCCATGCTCAGGAAACAAACTGGGGTTTGCTGCGGAACGCCGGCTGGCTCGACATCGGGTTCGATCATCGTTTCCGCTATGAGTATCGGGACGATGACATACGCCGCGCCGAAGCGGGACTGGACCAGCCGCTGCTGCATCGCACCCGCGCCTATCTGGCTGTTCACGACCTCCTGGATCCATTCCGTTTTGCCGTCGAAATGCAGGACTCCCGCCGGTATCATGGTGATTATCCACGCGACACGAGGGATGTGAATGAGTTTGAACTCATCCGCCTTTACGGAGAGTTGCACTTTTCTGAAGCCCTGGGCCGGGACCCGTTGGGCAACGCCCGTCCGCTCAGCCTGCGTTACGGGATTCACAACTTCGAATTTCTCGACCGCCGCCTGGTCGGCAACAACCAGTGGCGCAACACTGCGAACACCTTTCAGGGCTTTCAGGCGGCCCTCGGCCAGGAAAAGAACGACTGGCAGCTAGACCTGCTCGCCGTGCAGCCCCTGCTCCGAGACAAATATCGCTGGGACCAGCCCGTGGAGCAGCTGTGGATGTACGGCCTCATCGGTCATTGGCGGCGATGGTCGGACGTGGTGACTTTTGAGCCGTTCTACCTGGCCCTCAACCAGTCCGCCCATGATGCCGTGCCCGAGCGGTTGGTGCATTCGCCGGGGCTTCGAGCCTATGGCGTGGTGCCGGGAACGGGCCTCGACTTCGACCTGAGCGTCATCTACCAGACCGGCCGGAGCAGAGACCGCGACATGCAGGCCTGCGGCGGCGTCTTTGAAATCGGACACACCTGGGAGGATCATCCCTGGAGGCCGAGACTCAGCGGCTTTTATGGGTATGCCAGCGGCGACCGGGACCCAAACGATGGCGAGGACAACCGGTTTGAGCGTTTCTTCGGCTTCGGCCGGCCCTGGTCGGCGAACGATTACATCCAGTTCGAGAACATCAGCACGCCCAAGCTGAGAGTGGAGGCGGCGCCGTCGAAGGCGGTTCGCTTCGATTTTGGCTACAGCTGGTACTGGCTGGCGAGCGATACGGACCGGTTTGCCGGCACCGGCCAGGCCGACCGCACCGGAAGGTCGGGAAGCTTTGTCGGTCATGAGTTTGACGTCCGCTTCCGCTGCCAGGTGAACAGGCATTTTGAAGCAATCCTTGGTTATGCGCACTTCATGCCTGGCGGTCAGGTGGAGTCCACCCTGAGGGGCGGCGACAGCGATTTCGCCTACCTGGAGATCAGCGTGACGGCATTCTAGGGCTGCCTTGTCAGCCATGGCTCACAACTCGCGGAAAATCAGCTTGCGGGAACCGAATGGAGACAGCACTATCGCGGCCCGCTGCCTCGACCGGCAGCGACGATGTGAAGGACAGATGCCAGAGTGGTCGATCGGGCACGCCTGGAAAGCGTGTGAACGGTAAAACGTTCCGAGGGTTCGAATCCCTCTCTGTCCGCCACATTGATCCTGGCCTTTGGATCGGGAGCTGGCACGAAGACGGCTTTCTCGCCGGAGAAATGAACGCCCTGTTCCGGGGCTTGTTCTCAACCTCCAATCCAACTAGCTTTCATTCATGACCGTTCACTTCGACCACCTGCCAGGGCTGACAGCCACCGTGGACGACGTGTCGTATGATCCGACACGGCCGGCTCCGCCCGACAGGCCGCATCCGTTTGTGTACCATGTCTCCATTCACAACGGATCGGCGGAGACTGTGAACATCTTTGGCAGAAAGTGGATTGTTCGCGACACGGATGGAGACACGCTGGTGGTCGAGGGCGATGGTGTCGTGGGGCAGTTTCCAAAGCTCGAGCCAGGACAGACGTTCAGCTACAACTCCTACCATGTGATCAAGGCGGAGAGTTCGGCGACAGGTTCATTCTTCGGCACCACGAAGCAGGGGCGGCCTGTCTTCGTGCGCATTCCTCGATTTGAAATGCACCCGCCTTTGATGGCCTGAGTGAATCGGTTCGATTTTCGTCGCCAACAAAAGACCCTCTGGTCTGCGAAAACCAGAGGGTCTGTTTGGCGATCCAGCAACCAACAACAGTGAGGACCGTTTGGCACGAAAGTCGAAGCTAAGAAGCTGCAACTCTGTGATCAACTCCCGGAAACGGCCGGGCTTTGACAGCTAGAGAGTAAAAACTTTTGTCCGGCCCGTCAACTCGGGGGGATGATTTTTGCAAAAAGAGAATGAATTATCAAATTTGAGACCTTGTTTTTGGCGCAAAACTCTGATAATTTTAGAAGAAAGCTCCTTGACACCTTGGGTTATTCACAAGTGTTCGATTGAACTTATTGAAACCAACCTCAAGGGTTGCGTTGAATGGAATTGGGCGAGATCGGCCGAAGAGACATCCCCAACTCCTGGCATAGAACAAGATGAGCGATGAGCGGTGCCTTGATGAGGATTGGCAGCTGCCCGAGATGATCCCACTGAGCGGCTGGTCTAATAGCCAGCTTTGAAGGGTGATTTAATATTGTGGAAAATTCACTGATTTTGCTATGGGCCACTTTTTCATGAAGTGGGAGTGAGTCGGCTGGGTTTGGAAGATGCACATCGGGGTGCCGTTTTTAGAAATATGCATTCATCCACCCTGCGTGTTGTCTCGATCCTCCTGGGTCTGGGTTCACTGACCCAGGCCGCCAACTGGCCGATGTGGCGAGGCCCGAACGGGGATGGCACCACCTCCGAAGCCGGGCTGCCTGAAAAATGGAGTCAGACGGAGAACGTGGCCTGGAAGGTGGAACTGCCTGATCGCGGCAACTCCACGCCTGTGATTTGGGGCGAGAAGGTGTTCGTTACCCAGGCGGTGGAAAAGGCCGGGCGACGTCTGCTGCTCTGCTTTGACCGCAAGACGGGGAGATTGCTTTGGGAAGCAGGAACCACCTATAAGGAGCCTGAACTCACGCATTCCACCAATCCCTACTGCGCCGCCTCCCCCGCCACCAACGGTTCGCAGATCGTTGTGTTTTTTGCGAGCGCCGGCGTGTTTTGCTATGACCTGGATGGCAAAGAGCTCTGGAAGCGTACCGACCTGGGGCGGCAGCATCATATCTGGGGCAACGGCACATCCCCTGTGATTGCAGGAGACCGTGTCTTCCTGAACTTCGGACCAGGCCCCAAGACCACCCTGTATGCCTTTGACCTGAAAACGGGCAAAACGCTGTGGCAGCATGACGAACCCGGGGGTGACAGCGGCGAGGCGGGCAACAAGAACTGGCTCGGTTCCTGGGCGGACCCATTGTTCCGCAAAATCGGCCCAAGGCACGAGCTGATCATCAGCTATCCTGGCCGCGTGGCCGCCTTTGATCCGCTCAAGGGTGGCGAGCTTTGGAGCTGCGAAGGCCTGAACAACCTGGTGTACAATTCTCCGCTGCTGACTCCTGACGACTTGGTTGTCGCTTTTGGCGGCTATGGTGGAATGGGGGTCGCGGTCAAGGCAGGCGGCAGTGGTGATGTGACCGGCAAGCGCCTCTGGCACCTGCCCAAGGTCAGCCAGCGCATTGGCAGCGGCGTCATCCATGAGGGTCATCATTACATCCTGAGCGACGGTGGGCTGGCCGAATGCCGTGACTTGAAGACCGGCGAGCTGGTCTACAGCGAGCGCCTCAAGGGACCCGGCCCAACGGGCCAGAACTGGTCGTCACTGGTGCTTTCGGCCGATGGAAAATGCTATGCGGCGAACCAGGGCGGCGACTGCTTTGTGTTCAAGGCCAGTCCGAAGTTTGAACTCCTCTCCACCAACACGCTGGGCGAAAAGATCATCGGCTCCATCGCGGTGAGCGACGGTCGGCTGTTCATCCGCGGCTACAAGAACCTCTGGTGCATCGGCAAGTAGGGTTACCTGCCGCCGATCAGGGTTTGATCAGCGTCGGTTCAGCCCAGATGGCGTAGTTGCTCTTTGAGTCGAGCCCGCGCGAGCTGAGGGAGAGCTGAAGCCGGGTGACACCCTCCAGGCGGCATTCAAGACGTCTGGCTGGCTCCGTGCCGTTCAGAGTGGCCGAAACCAGGGGCTTGTCGTCACCGAGAATGGCAAACTCAACCCGCCCCCTGGCTCCCAGCTCAGGATGCAGGCCGGCGATCACGGTGAAGCGGGAAAAAACGCCCCCTGGCAGGATGAAGGTGAGTGTTTTGCCCATGCCTGCGCTGATTCCACGGGAGAATTCCCGGCTGCCTTCATCGAGAAGAAGCTTCAATGGCATGGCGCGGCTGCCCTCGGCAAGAATGACACCGATCCGGGGATGCCCCCAGTGAGGAGAGCTGAAGAACTGCGACTGAGGAAAGTACAGCTTCTCCGCCTCCAGGGGCAGGAAGGCATCGATGGCAGCCTGCTGAAGCGTCTTCACGGCCCCGGCATCCAGCTTCTGTGTGCCGAGGCAGAGGAGGGTGTGCATGGCGTCGGCGACAATCTGGGCGTCAACGACCGCCGCCCTGAGCTGGTGTTTCGTCACGGCGGCGGCGTCATCTGCATACAGCGCCTGGATGATCGGGATCGTGGTGGAGCGTGCGTTGAGGATGCCTTCATGCACCCGGTGCATCATCCGCCAGGCGGCCTCGTCCACGGTGGTGCCTAACAATTGCGGCCGGTAGCCCGGGATGCTGACGGTGAAGTCGCCGTTTTCGATGGGTCCGTGCATGAGCCTGTCCTTCATCACATCCGTCGGTGGCAGGAACTGCTGGAGCAGCGTGAACATGTTGTCGCCAGGCACGGTGTGCGAGGGGCTGCCGTAATCCTCGATCTGGTGGCAGATCGTGCCCATGAAGCGCACGGCGTCGCCCAGGCGCTTCTCACGCAGGGCGGTCACGGCCTGGTTCATGAAATGCGTCATCACCTCCAGGTAGTCCGGCTGAAGGGTGGGCAGGTGCAGCACCTGGAGGTAGACCTCCCCAGGACGCGACTCCATGGTGGCGTACTTCGCGTTCTCCCTGTCGGAGTAGACGTTGTCGGGGATCATGCAGTGGCGGTCGCCAAGCGCCTGCAGCTCGTTGCCTAACAACGTCTTTTGCCACTCCGGCAGCGTCTCCAGCGCCGCCCGGGTGATGGCCAGATGCGGCTGCCCCCAGCCGAAGGCAAGGACGGGCAGGCTGAGCGCAAGAAAGGCGGCGTGAAGGTGCGTGTGCATGGAAGATGCGGGGTGGCTGCGAAATGGACGCTGCTCATCGCGTAGGTTTGTCAGTCATGCTCCGGAAAATCCTCCCCATCTGCTGCCTTGCCACCGCTGGTTTCGCCGCGGAGCCCTTGAGTTTCGTGCGGGACATCCAGCCCATCCTGACGAAAACGGGCTGCAACGCGGGGGCCTGCCATGCCAAGGCCGTCACCGGCCAGCGCGGCTTCCGCCTGAGCGTGCTTGGATTCGAGCCCGAGGAGGACTACGAGGCCATCGTCAAGCAGGGCAAGGGCCGCCGCGTGTTCCCGCCCGCTCCGGAGGAAAGCCTGCTCATCACCAAGGGCGCCGCCATCGTGCCGCACACGGGAGGCAAGCACCTCGAGCCCGGCTCCGAGTTTTATCAGACGCTGGTGCGCTGGATCGCCGAGGGGATGCCCTACACGCAGCCGAAGGAGCCGGTGCTCAAGGACATCGTCGTGGAGCCAGCACGCATCACCTTGAAGACCCAGAGCAACCAGCAGCTCAAGGTGACCGCCCGATACTCCGACGGCAGCAGCCGGGACGTCACCAAGCTGGCTCTGTTTGAGGCCAACGATGTGGCGATGGCCTCCGCCACGGACAACGGCCTGGTCAGCACCCTTGATCTGCCCGGCAATGTGGCGGTGATGGTGCGCTTTGGGGGCAAGGTCAGCGTCTGCAGCGTCTCGATCCCGCTTGGCGCCCCGGTTGACCACCTGCCGCCGGTGAAGAACTTCATCGACCAGCAGGTCTTCGCCAACCTGAAGCAGATCGGCATTCCGCCCTCGCCCATCTGTGACGACAGCACCTTTCTCCGCCGTGTCTCGCTCGACATCGGCGGCCGTCTGCCGACCCTGGAGGAGACCAAGGCCTTCCTCGCCGACAAGTCGCCGGACAAGCGTGACCGGGCCGTCGAGGCCCTGCTCAACTCACCCGACTATGCGGACTACTTCGCCAACAAGTGGACGGCGCTCCTGAAAAACCAGCGCGCCGAAAACGCCGACATCACCGCGAACTTCGCCTTTCATGCCTGGATGCGGGACAACCTGCTCGCCAACACGCCCTATGACCAGATCGTCCGGCAGATCCTGGCCTCGACCGGCACCATCGTCTCCAACCCGCCCGTGGCCTGGTACAAGCGCGTCAAGGAGCCGACCACGCAGGTGGAGGATGTGGCGCAGCTCTTCCTCGGCGTGCGCATGCAGTGCGCCCAGTGCCACCACCATCCCTTCGAGCGCTGGACGCAGGCCGAGTATTATCACATGGCGGCCTTTTTCAGCCAGATCGGCCGCAAGCCCACCGCGATCGCCGGGGAAGACCTGATCTTCCACAAGCGCGGCCTGGCGCAGACCGAGCACCGCAAGACACGTGTCATGCTGAAGCCCGCCGGCCTCGGCGAGCCCGAGCTCGACATCGCGCCTGACGATGATCCACGCCTCGCGCTGGCCGACTGGATGAGCAACAAGAACAATCCCTTCTTCGCCAAGGCCCTGGTGAACCGTTACTGGAAGCACTTCTTCAAGCGTGGACTGATCGAGCCCGAGGACGACCTGCGCGACACCAACCCACCGACGAACCCCGAGCTGCTGGACGCCCTGGCGAAGCACTTCCTCGACAGCAGCTATGACCTGAAGTCGCTCGTGCGGGTCATCACGCAAAGCCACACCTACCAGCTCAGCGCCATGCCCAACCAGCACAATGGCATCGACCGCCAGGCCTACTCCCATTTTTACCCGAAGCGCATGACCGCCGAGGTGCTGCTGGACAGCATCGACATGGTCACGGCGTCCAAGACGGATTTTGCCGACCTGCCGCCGGGCACGCGCGCCATATCGCTGCCTGACAACAGCTACACCCGCGCCTCGCCCTTCCTGAAGGTCTTCGGCCGGCCTGACAATGCCAGCGTCTGCGAGTGTGAACGTGTGCAGAGCGCCAGCCTGGCGCAGAGCCTGCACCTGATGAACGCAAGCGACGTGAAGGCCAAGCTGGCCGCCTCAGGCGGACGTGCCGAGCAGCTTTCGAAGGCGGAGATTCCGGAGCCGAAGCGTGTGCGTGAGCTGTATCTGGCCGCCTTCTCGCGAGAGCCGACGGCCGAGGAGGTGCAGATTGCCGAGGCGCATCTGCTGAAGCCTAGGACGGACGCGGCCGGCAAGCCGCTGGACTCCCAGCGCGCCCGGCGCAACGGCTACGAGGACCTGCTCTGGGCGATCCTGAACACGAAGGAGTTCCTGTTCAATCACTGATCGGGCTCAAGGTGCGGCTCAATAAAGGTAGGTGAACTCGTTGGAGTTCAGCATAACGAGGCAGACCTCCGCCAGCGCCCGGGTTCTGACGTCGCAGTCCGAGGGCTGGAGGTCGGGGACGAAGTCGGCGTAGGCGGGCAGTTTTTCCTGGAAGCTGAACTTCTCTCCGGTGTTTTCCTCGACGGCTTCTCGCCGGACCTCGAGGGGGGGGGTCGGCTTGGCGGGGGTGACTCCGGCCAGCCGGATCTCCATGCGGCTCCAGTGGCTGGTGCAGTCCGCCTTTTCATCTGGTGAGGGCGGACGGCCAAGGACGAGCAGGAAGAGTCGTGTCATCGGGTCGGCGGCCTTTTCCTGGTTCAGGATCCGGTTGGCGAGCGCGAGCGCCCGGTCATGGATGGGCTGGCCGTTGAAGAGGCTGAAGACCTGGGGCGTCACCGTGGAGACTTCGCGCGCTTCACAGGAGAAGTCAGGGGCAGGCTCGTTGAAGACCTCCATGAAGGGATCTCGCAGGCCGCGGATCTTGAGCGCGTAAAGGCTGCGGCGGTGGCGCTGAGAGGGCAGGGGGTTGGGCACCCAGGCGGCGGCGAAGGTGCCCATGACCATGCGCGGCTGCATGGCGACCTCGATGTTGATTTCCGGGCGGTTGGGGATGCCACCCATCGTGGGATTAAGTTCACCGGTGATGCTGAGCATGGCATCGCGCAGCTCCTCGGCCATGAGGCGGCGTGGTTTGTACACTGCGCAGCTTTTTTCCAGATCCTCACGGCCCAGCTTGGAGCTGGAAGCGGCAGGCATGGAGCTGCGCTGATAGGCGGCGCTGGTCATGATCAGGCGGTGCATTTCCTTGAGGCTCCATTTTTTCTCCACGAGCGAGGCGGCGAGGAAATCGAGCAGCCCGGGATGCGTGGGCTTCTTCCCTGTGCTGCCGAAGTTGTTGGGGTTGCCGGCGATGGCCTGGCCGAAATGCCAGAGCCAGAGACGGTTGGCGATGGTGCGGGTGGTGAGCGGGTTGGCCGGGCTGGCGATCCATTTCGCCAAGGCCGTGCGCCTGCCTTCGACAGATTCCGGGAAACGGGCGGCGGCTTTCTGGTCGAGGATGCTCAGCACGCCCGGCCTGACCTTGAGGGTCGGGGAAAAGGGGTCGCCGCCGCTGAGGATGGCGGTTTGCTCAAGCTCGCCGTTTTTCATGCGGTCGGTCGGCATGCGCATGGGCTGGGTGACACTGGTGACCTGAGGGGTGACGCCGTTGTAGACGCTGAAGGCGATGGGTTCGTAGCGGTCCAGCTCCCATCGGAGGCGCTCCAGCCCCTTCCTGGCGACTCGTTCGTTGCCGAAGTCCGCCGGCTCGAAGCCGACCAGCTTGGGCGGATAGCTCTCTTCGGGAACACCCTGTTTTTGAAGAGTGCCGCGTGCGGCTTCGAAGACGCCGGTGAAGCTGCGCGCCCTTCCGGTCCGGCCGCCCTGCCCAACAAACTTTCGGGTGTTGGCGACGGCCTTGTCCCAGGCGCTGCGGTCCAGTTTCTTTTCCGCGAACCACTTTGCAGCATTGGCGAGCAGCTTCTCGTCGAGCTTTTTCAACACGGAGAGGTGTTCGGCGAAGCGTGCCTCCAGGTACTTCCTTTCTTCAAAGCCTGTGGCATTTTCGGAGGCAAGAAAGGCGGCGGGCCGTTCGGCGAGCTGGGTGGTCGCAAAGCAGGCCTGCATGGCGTAGTAGTCGTGCGTGGGGACCGGGTCGAACTTGTGGTCGTGGCAGCGGGCGCATTGCAGCGAGTGCGCGAGGAAGGTTTCGCCGACGCTGTTGGTGACGTCGTCGAGGAAGCGCTGCCGGGCGACCTTGGCGACCTCCATGCCGGTGAGCTCCCAGGGTCCCATGCGGAGGAAACCGGTGGCGATGAGCATCTCGGGATCGTCCGGGTTCAGCTCATCTCCGGCGATCTGTTCGAGGATGAACCGGTCGAAGGGCTTGTCGGCGTTGAAGCTGCGGACCACATAGTCGCGATAGCGCCAGGCGTTTCCGCGCTCGTAGTCGTTGGCGAAGCCGCTGCTGTCCGCATAACGAACCACATCGAGCCAGTGGCGGGCCATGCGTTCACCATAGTGGGGGCTGCCGAGCAGTCGATTGACCAGGCTGAGGAAGGCGGATTGTGGCCGGTGGATGAAGTCTGCTTCAAACGCGGCGGCTTCCTCGGGCGTCGGCGGCAGTCCGGTGAGGTCAAAGGTGGCGCGCCGGATGAGTGTGCGGGCATCAGCCTGCGGGGCCGGATCCTTGACGGCGAGCAGGGCATCCACCGGGTGTTCGGATTCTGAGTTTGGAAGTGCGGGCTTTTTGACGGGTTGGTATCCCCAGAGTGAGTCGGGTTTGTATCGGCGCCCGGCCCATTCGGGGGTGAGGGCGCCGGTGGTGCGGACGGTGACACCGTCCTCGGCGTTCCACTGTTCGGCATGGGCTTTGGCTATCAGCGCCCGTTTTGCTTCATCCGGCCAGGGTGCGCCGCCGGTGATCCAGTCCTTGATCCAGGCAAGCTGCTCGGGCCTGAGCTGGTCCGCCTCCTTGGGCGGCATGGGCTCCCAGTCGTCATGACTGCGGGTGGAGGCGAGGTAGAGCGGGCTTTCCTCGGGTTTGCCGGGCACCAGGGCCCGGGTGCCGCTGTCGCCGCCGCGGGTGGCCGTCTCAAGGCTGCGCATGTCATAGCCGGCCTTGATCTTTTTCTCGTCGTTGCCGTGGCAGGCGAGGCACTTGTCCTGAAAGGTGGGCCAGACGCGACGAACAAAAAGGGATTCAGCCGCATCATCGGCGTGAAGGGCGGCGGAGGTCAGGATGGTGAGGATGACACGGAAGGTCATGGCAGGAGAACGGGGAGGAACCGGGGACATTTCTTTTCCCGATGGCTGCTGCCCGTGTGCCAAATCGGTTCATGGATCGCTCCAGCGGATGTTCCGGCGCAGGCCGACGGGGTGGAAATGATCGTCGGCGTCCTGGATGAAGCCCTCGCGGTTGAAGTGCAGGCCTTCGGCCCTGAGCAGGCGTTTCTGCCGGGCGGCGAGCTTTGGGTCCATGTTCGGGCTGATGCGGGCGTCGGCGCTGACCACGCGATGCCAGGGCAGGCTGGCGGACTCCTCCTCGCTGAGCCTGCTCAGGACGGTGGCGACATGGCGGGCGACGATGTTCATGTGCACGGCGATGCTTCCATAGGTCGTGAACCTGCCCTGCGGGATCAGGGCGACCAGGCGCAGCACCTCGGCGCGGATGCGGGCAAAGGCCCGGGAGGGCGGCTTCGGCATAAAGGTGGTCAGGCGGCTTTTAAAACGCCCTCGTGGCCAAGCAGCCAGGTCTTGCGCTGCAGGCCACCGGCGTAGCCTGTCAGGGATCCGTCACGCCCGATGACGCGGTGACAGGGAATGAAAAGGGAAAGCGGATTACGGCCCACGGCGGCACCCACGGCCCTGGCCGCCCTGGGCGAGCCGATGGCGCGGGCGATGTCGCCATAGGTGGTGGTTTTCCCCTGCGGAATGGTTTGCAGGACCTCCCAGACACGCCGCTGGAACGGAGTGCCGGTGGTGATGCTGAGCCGGGGCAGCCTGCGCGGCCCGGCTTTTGCAAACCAGGCGTCGAGCCAGGAGCGCGCCGCGTCAAACCTCGGGCCGTTGTCGTGTTTCCATCCTTTTCGTTCGGGGGCCGGGCTGTGACCCTTGAAGTAAAGTCCGCAGAGGCCTTCGTCGGAGGCGACAAGCGTCAGTTCGCCAAGCGGTGAGGCATGGGTGGTGAAGTAGATTGCGGGCATGGTGTGGCTTGTCGGCCGGGGAATTTTGCAGGTCGCGGCGTCCTAAGGCTTGAGGTGCTTGAGGAAAAATGCGGTGGAATCAGCCACGCAGGCATCAAAGGCCTTTTGCTGGCCAAGAAAGGCGTGGGGTGCCTGGGGAATGAGCGTGAGACCAGTGGGGACGCCGAGCCTGGCCAGGTCGGCGCGGGTTTCCTCGGCATGAGTGCTTGGATCATCCCGTTCGCCGCTCATGAAGAGCAGGGGCGGGTCCGCCTTGTCCAGATGATGACGCGGCGAGGCGAGGGCGTAAACCTGGGGGATCTTTGACTGGGAGTCCCCCAGAAAGGTGCGGTAGAAGGGATCGTCAGGTTTGCTGCTGAGCTCGCCAATGCGGGGGCTTTCGAGGTCGCTCTGCGCACCCATCGCAATGCCGGCCTGCACGGAGCTGGACTGGTCCGGATGTCCTCCATCGCCTTCGAGTTCCCGGATGCCGCCGCTGGTGGTGAGCAGGGCGGCGAGGTGTCCGCCGGCGGAGAGGCCGGTGACGCCGATGGCGGAGCTTTTGATGCCAAACTTGGCGGCGTTTGCGCGCAGGAAGCGCACAGCAGCCTTGCAATCCTGGATGGCGGCGGGGAACTTGGCCTCACCGCTGAGCCGGTAACTGACGGTTGCGGTGACAAAACCCTTCGAGGCCAGGGTCTGTGCCAGGTTGGCCATCGAGGTGCGATCCCCTTTGTACCAGCCGCCGCCATGGATGCAAAGGATGGCGGGCAGGGACTGTCCGGAGTCTTTCGGACGCCAGAGGTCGAGCTGCATGTCGCGCTGACCATAACGGGCATAGACGAGTCCCGGGTGAGCCTCCAGAGAGTTGAGGATTTGCGGTGCCAGCTGGGTGGGCGTCGGCTTCGCCGCCTGCTGCTGCTGGGCGAGAAGGGAGGTGGCGAGGAAGCTGAGCAGGATCGGGAGGCGCATGATGAGCGGGCGATGAAGTGCGTGCCATCGGGGGATGGCCTGAGGGGTGTCAGCGTCCGCTGCCTGAGGGGGCGGTGTCGCTGGCGACACGGAAGCCTCTGGCCAGGGTGGTTTCGCCGGCGGACTCGGTGAAGAAGCGGTTGGTCAGCAGGTCGTTGCTGGCCTTGAGGGCGAAGTGGCCGCCGCGCACCACGGGAACACGCAGGTCGGGATAATCCGGATGGGCGGGCCAGGGGTCGTTTCTGAATTCACCGGCGGTCCATTCGCTGACGTTGCCTGCCATGTCATGGATGCCAAAGGGGCTGATGTCGGCGTTCTTGCGGTCCACGGGTGCGAAGAGGTTGTAGCCATCCGTCTTGCCACCCTTCTTGCCGTTGGCGTCATAGTCATCGCCGAGGTTGGCGGCTGTCTTGTCCGGCTTGTTGCCCCAGGGGAAGAGCAGGCCGTCCCGGCCGCGCGCGGCCTTTTCCCATTCCTCCTCGGTGGGCAGGCGCATGCCGCGCCATTTGGCGAAGGCATAGGCGTCCCACCAGTCCACCTGGGTGACGGGGGTGTTGAGGTTGATGGTCTGTCCGTTGAAGGTTGAGCCTGCCTTGGCGGCGGCGTAGGTGTCGTCCCATTTCGGCGGGGTGTGGCCGGCCTTGGTCCTTGGCTGCTCGGGGTGATCGAAGCTCTGCGGAGGCAGCTTTTTCAAGGCGGCGAGGAAGTCGGCGTACTGACCGAGCGTGACTTCGTGACGGCTGATCCAGAAGGCTGGCAGGTTGCGGCGTTCGTTTTTCTGATAGCGGAAGGGCCCTGCGGGGATTTCCACCATGTCGGGTTCCTTGAGGATGGCGGTGGCGGCCACGACGGTGGGGGTGGCGGTGCCGGCGAGGTTGCCCAGGAGGAACACGATGGCGGCCGAGGCCAGGGCGCCTGCCCAGAACCACCAGGGCATGCCTTTCTGAGTACTCGATCTGCCGCCGCCTTCCTCGGCTTCAATGCGGCGCATGATGGACCGTTCACGCATGGCTTCACGCACGTCATCAAGCGCCGCCATGAGGCCGGACCAGTCGAGCGGCTTTTCGGAAAGCTGGGCGATGAGGCCGCGTGCCTTGCCGTCGGCGGCGATGGGGTCAATGAGGGAGAGCAGCTCGGCGACTTCTTCGCGGGAGTCACGGGTGCGGGTGTCGGCGGGGCGGAAGATGTTGACGATGCTGGCGCGTCCCTGGTCGTCCAGGAAGATGTCACGCGGTTCCAGGCGGCGGTGGTAGCAGCCGCGTTCCAGGGCGAAGTCCATGGCTTCGGCGACGCCGTAGAGGAGTTCGGCGACGCGGCGTTCGGACAGGGTTTCACCGGCGGCGGCGATTTCCTCGAGGTTGTGTCCGCGTGGCAGTTCCCGGGTGTAGAAGACGAGGCCATTGACTTCGCCGGCCTCATAAAGCGGCGCCACGCGAGGGTGGGTGATGGAGGCCTTGAGACGTTCGCGGGCCTTGAAGCGTTCCACCACCTCCGGGCGGTGGGAGAGCTCGGGACGCAGCAGCACCAGGGCCACCGGGCGCTGCACGCTCACCTGGATGGCGCGGTAGGTTTCGGATTCGTTTTCGTAGGAGAGCCGTTCCAGCACCTGATACTGGCCGAGCATGGTCCCGGCCTGGAGGTAGGGCGGAGGTGAGGCCTCTGCAGGGACGAGCATCTGGGTCGGCGGGGCGATCTCCAGGGCCTTGTGGGCCTTGGCGATCAGCTTTTCCAGGCTGTAGGGGGCGTCGGCCAGGACAGGCCAGCCACTGACCTTCGCCTCGTAACCGGTGAGGTCGTAGCGGGTGGTGAAAAGGACGCGGGCGTTGTTGAACCTGGCGAGTGCTGCATCACGCAGGGTGAAGCCGCTGTTCTTTTCATCAACGATGGCCTCGGTAATGAGGAGGTCGAGCTCACGGGCCTTGGCCAGCCAGGCGCGGCCTTCAGCGACGGAGCCGATGGCGTGGACCTTCCAACCTGTCTGCTGGGCAAGCGCTGCTGCCCGTTCGCTGCGTGTGGCGGCGTTGACGTCAAAAAAAAGAATGGTCATCTGGGCGGTCGTGGGACGGGCCGTCAGTTCGACACCGGTGGCAGCAGAGGGTTCATCCCGCCTCCGGACACGGTCTGAGGCGCGGACTGGCCGAAGTCCAGGAGGTCGCGCGGTTCGGCGGCCACGTCCTGGAGCTTGTGCTGGTAGTAGAGCCGCACGACGTAACCGTGGTAGGCACGGCGTCCGTGGGCGGCGACTTCACCGGGTGTGAGTGTCGGCAGAAAATAAGTGACATCGAGCGGCTCTTCACCAATGCCGCTCCAGTCCACCGGGGGGGCACCCCAGGCGGACAAGGGTTCATCCGCGATGGTCTGGGCGACTTTTTCGCCGTTCACGCGGTCAAAGAAATAGACGTCGATGTCCACCTGGGCGGGATCGACGGTGGCGTTGCCATTGCGCAGGATGGGGATGCGCAGCACGACCTTTTCACCGTTCACCGTTGAAGGATCACGAGTGGCAGTGCAGGCGCCGAGGGAGAGCATCTTGGGACCGAAGTCGCCGGAGAAGGCCGGAGCGGGCGCGCCGGCGGCGGTGCTGGAGATGTTCAGCTTTCTTTTGGCGAGGTCGCCATAGCCTCCGGCACGGGCGGATTCCATCGCGGCGAGCTGCTTCCAGAGCGAGGTGGCCTTGTCGGCAAGCCCCATGGTTTCATAGGAAGTGGCGGTTTCGGCGATGACTTCGGGCGAGGCGGGGAACTGGAGGTCGGCACGTTTCAGCACCTCCAGGGCGCCCTGCATGTCGCCCAGGGAGCGGACTTGTTTCGCGAGGTCGATCATCTCCGGCAGGGACATGCCTTCAGCGGGGTCTGCGGGGCCGGTCCTGCCCGGGGCGGGCCTGGAGGTTGTGGAAGCAACGTTGGTTCGCGGAGGGCTGGCGGCTGTTTTTGGCGGAGCTGCGGGGGGCGGTGCTGGTGGGGCAACCGATGGGGAGTTTCCGGGAAGCTGCAGGCTGCCGATGGGCGGCGGGCTGAACCCTGCAACTGCGGGCGGAGTGGAAACTGCCGGAGCTGTCGCAGGGGCGGCAAGCTGTCCGATAGGTGGCGGGCTGATGCTGACGGGCGGAGCCGTGAGGACCGGGGCGGGCCTGGTTTCCGTCACGGCTGCGGCATTCGGGGAAAGAGCTGCCTTTGCCGCAGGCGGGTCGGATACGGGCCTGGATTCGCTGAGGCTGACCGCGCGGATCATGAGACCGGTTTCCACGGCCATCAGACTGCACAGGATGCCAAGGGCCATGGCGTTTGCCCGGCCCTGGCTTGCATGCTGGATCGTGGGGGGGGACGCCATGCCGTTTGCCGCAGGAAAAACGTATGGTACGATCCCCGCCCCGCAGTGTCAATGCTTCAGACTTCTTTCACCCATTCACCCGCCTCTCCACATGCGGGGGGAGATGGCTGGAAGCCGTTGACGATCAACGGGGAACCCTTGGAGGCGGTGCTTGGAATGGAAGATCATCCAGGCTTGCTCTGGCTGGACAGCGCCGTGACCGGGCCGGGCAGTGTCTCCATCCTTGGGGCGGCGCCTGGGCAGGTTTTGGAGGGGCAAATGGATCATGACTGGGAGCAGGTGGAGCAGGCCTTGACCGAGGGTTTGCAAAAAGCGGCGGGGGGTCTGGCGGGCTGGGTGGGCTTTGACGGCAGGTTCCGCCTGGGGGTGTATGACGGGCTGCTGAAGTTCACGCACGATTCTCGGCAGTGGGGCGTTCTGGGCAGGCCGCCAGCCGGACTGGATGGAAACGCGCCGCGCCGGTCCGGCGCCGCCCCGCGACTCGATTTCCGGCCCCTGGTGACCAGGGAGGAGTATGCGGCTGCGGTGCGCCGCGCCCAGGAGTACATCGCGGCGGGTGACATCTACCAGGTGAATTTGTCACATCCTTGGTTCGCCGATTGGCCGGAGCAGGCCCGGGCGCTGGAGCTTTACCAGCGTCTGCGCAAGGTGTCGCCGGCACCCCATGCGGCCTTTGTCGAGCTGGGTGACTGCACCGTGCTGTCCGCGTCACCGGAGCTGTTTCTCAAGATGGACGGGCCGGTGATCACCACGCGTCCGATCAAGGGGACCAGGCCGAGGTTTCCAGGAGATCCGGAGCGTGATGCCGCCAGTGCTCGGGAGCTGCCGCTGTGTGAAAAGGAGCGCGCCGAGCTGCTGATGATCACCGACCTGGAGCGCAATGACCTGGGGCAGGTGTGTGAGTTTGGCAGCGTGCAGACGCCGGATCTCTGGCGCGTGGAGGGCTTTGCGCAGGTGTATCATCTGGTGTCCACCGTGACGGGACGGCTGAAGCCGGGCATCAGTCATGCCGCCGCCTTCCGGTCCTGCTTCCCGGGAGGCAGCATCAGCGGCGCTCCGAAACGGCGGGCGCTGGAGGTCATCGCCGAACTGGAGGGGCATCCGCGCGGGCTTTACACAGGGGCGATCGGCTTCTTTGGCTTCGATGGCTCCAGCCAGTGGAGCATCGCCATCCGCACGGCGGTGAAGCAGGGTCGTCAGATCAGCTTCCATGCCGGTTCAGGCATTGTGGCGGACAGCATTCCGGAAAGGGAATGGGAGGAGACGCTGCACAAGGCCAGCGGGCTGCTCTCCGCGTGGTCCTGACGCCGGCACACCGGCCCCAGGCTGAGGCCGGTGTGAGCGACGATGTCTGTGCCTTAGCGGGCGCGGTTCACCGCACTGACCACGGCCTTGATGGAGGCGAGTTCGATGTTGGTGTCCGTGCCAGCCCCCCAGACCAGCCTGCCGCCGGTGGTCTTGATCTGGATGAAGGCGAGGGCGCTGGCGCCGGTGCCGCTGCTCAGGCTTTGCTCGCGGTAGGTGACGACTTCAAACGGGGCGGCGCCTGCGTCGCTGACGAGTGCGTCCACGAAGGCGGCGATGGGGCCGTTGCCCGTGCCGGTGATGCCGCGCTCGCGGCCTTCCACCACGATGCTGCTGCGGCAGGTGAAGACGCCGTCGACGCCGTCGGCATGGAAGTGATGCAGGGCGAAAGGGGTTTCGCGCTCGATGTATTCCTTCCAGAACATCTGCTTCAATTCCGCGCCGCTGACCTCGCGGCCCATGTTGTCCACGATGTCGTTGGCGATGGGGCCGAACTCGCGCTGCATGTCCTTGGGCAGCTCGATGCCGAACTCGCTTTCGAGAAGGTAGGCGACGCCGCCTTTGCCGCTCTGGCTGTTGACGCGGATGACCTCGCGATACTCGCGGCCGACATCATGCGGGTCGATGGTGAGGTAGGGGACGTCCCAGATGCTGTGATGCTGTTCATAACCGGCCAGGCCCTTCTTGATCGCGTCCTGATGGCTGCCGCTGAAGGCGGTGAAGACCAGCTCGCCGGCGTAGGGCTGGCGCGGCGGCACGGTCATGCCGGTGGTGCGTTCATACATGGCGATCAGGCCGGTCATGTCGCTGAAGTCCAGCCTGGGGTCGGTGCCGTGCATGTAGAGGTTCATGGCGACCTGGACGATGTCGAGGTTGCCGGTGCGCTCGCCGTTGCCAAACAGGGTGCCTTCGACGCGGTCCGCGCCGGCCAGCAGGCCGAGCTCGGTGGCGGCGGTGCCGGTGCCGCGGTCGTTGTGCGTGTGCAGGCTGATGATGAGGCTCTCGCGGTTTTTGATGTTCGTGCAGATCCATTCGATCTGGTCAGCATAGACGTTGGGCATGCAGACCTCGACGGTGTCGGGCAGGTTGAGGATCATCCGGTGCTCCGGCGTGGGCTGCCAGACCTCCATCACGGCTTCGCTGATCTCCCTGGCGAACTCGACCTCGGTGGCGCTGAAGCTTTCGGGCGAATACTGCAGCGTGACCTTGGTGCCGCCTTCGGTCAGGCGGTGCAGGCGCTCCTTGATCAGGCGGGCGCCGTTGCGCGCCACCTCGATGATCTCCTCCTTCGACTTGCCGAACACGTACTTGCGCTGGGCGGGCGAGGTGGAGTTGTACATGTGGATGATGACCTGCCTGGCGCCCATGAGGCTCTGCACGGTCTTTTCGATCAGGTCCTCACGGGCCTGGACGAGCACCTGGATGGTGACGTCGTCCGGGATGCGCTTCTCCTCGATGAGGCGGCGGTTGAAGGAGAACTCGGTGTTGGAGGCGCTGGGGAAGCCGACCTCGATCTCCTTGAAGCCGCACTTCACAAGGGCGTCGAACATCTCGAGCTTCTGCGAGACGTTCATGGGGACGGCGAGGGCCTGGTTGCCGTCGCGCAGGTCGACGGAGCACCAGATGGGGGCCTGATCAAGGGTTTTGGAGGGCCACTGGCGGTTCGGCAGCTTCACCGGGTCGAAGCGCTGGTATTTGGTGGCGGGGTTTTTCAACATGGCGGGAACTTCTTTCTTTAAACAGGATTCAAGGGATGTCAGGGCTCCAGATGAGTCTTTCTGGCGGCTGAATTTGCGCGATGAAAGCCGGGGCTCCTTGGAAGGTGGCTGCGACGTGGCAGCGAGGGCATGACGAGGAAACGCGGGCCGCCTACCCTCGAGTAAGTCGAAGGTTGAGGAGAAGCAGAGCCTGGGCGGGCGTGATCATCGGGCCACCCATACTGGCCGGGTTGGCCCGGAGGTCAAGGCTGGAGCTTGCGGGTGTGAGGCCTGCATCTTGAGCCTGGATTCAAAGCCCAAAACGAAAACAGGGTGGCCGGAGCCACCCTGCGGGATTCGATGGAAGGTGCGCCCGCTTTACTTCAGCGGGTGCTCCTTCAAAAGCTGGTCGGCCATGTAGAACATCATGCGGCCGGGCTGGGCGTCGCGGACCTTCTTCACGTCCTGCGCGCTGACCGGGCCGTGTTGGTTGCCGAAATGGTTGCGCACAAAGGTGAGCACGTTGGCGATTTCATCATCCTTCAGCATGCCGGCGAAGGGCGTCATCGGCACCTGGCCGTCGAACTTCTGGCCGTTGACCTCGATGGGCCCCATCAGGCCGTAAAGCACGATCTTGATGGCGCGATCCTTGTCGGTCAGCCAGGCGCTCTTGGCGATGGGAGGGAAGGCGGGCGCGAGGCCGTTGCCGTCGCCGCGGTGGCAGGTCATGCAGCTGCCTTCGCGATGATACACTTCCTGTCCGGCCAGGAACTGCTTCTTGGCGGCGGCGTCGAGATGGGCGGGTGCCGGTGCGGCGACGTATTCGACGAGCGGTTTCTCGGCGATCCCGGCGAGGCGGTCGGCGGCGGTCTGGGCGGCGTTCTTGCTCCATTCGTCGAGAGGCTTGGCGCTGGCGGCGGCGACGATCTTCTTGGCGGCGGTGATGTTGGTCATCCAGGAGGCGGCGACGATGGCCTCCAGGCGGACGCGGCCGTGTTCGTCATTGGCGGCCTTTTCAAGCAGGGCGGCGTGATCGGCGACCTTGTGCAGGTTGTAGCGCAGGACGCGGACGGCGGCGGCGCTGGCGTGGAAGTCGGAGGAGGCGAGCATTTCGCGCAGCAGGCCTTCATCAGCCTGGTTCAGTCCCCAGGTGACCCAGAGGGCTTCCAGCTTGGCGTGGGTATCGTCCTGTTTGGCGGCCCAGGTCTTGACGGCGGGCAGGACTTCCGAGGCCGGATGTCCGCGCAGGGCGCGGCGGCTGCGGTAGCGGGTGCGAAGCTCGGGCGCCTTCAGGTTTTCCAGAAGCTGGTCAACACCCGCGCCGGCCACCGGGGCGGGCTTGACGAGCGGACGTGAGGGGTAGGTGATGCGGTAGATTCGGCCATGGACGTGGTCTCGAAGGGGGTCGCGGGCGTTGTGCTGCATGTGGCCGATGAGGACGTTGTGCCAGTCGATGACATAGAGGCTGCCGTCGGGGGCGAACTCGAGGTCCACGGGGCGGAAGTTGCCGTCGCTGCTCTGCAGCAGGTTGTGGCGGTGCTCGGTCTTCCAGCCGGTGCCTTCATCCTGGATCTTCACCTGCTTGATGCCGAGGAAGCCGATGGCGTTGCAGTAGATGAGATCGCCCTGGACCTCGTCGGGGAAGTGGCTGCTGCTGACGACTTCGAGGCCGCTGGTCGGGCGCACGGCGTGGCCTTTGGGGACGAGGTCCGGGGTGGAAGGCGTCTTGCTGCCGAAGGTGGGCTTGACCTCGACAGGCAGGGCCCAGTTCATGGTGGTGCCGGAGGTGTGGAGGAGGAAGTCCTGGCCCCAGCGGTCAAAGACGAAGCCCCAGGGATTCGGGATGCTCATCTGGATGGTTCGCTCGAGCTGGCCGCGCTGCGGGCTGTAGCGGTAGAAGCCGCCGTCGACACAGCGCACGGGACCGTAGGGCGTCTCGATGTTGGAGTGCAGGAACACGCCTTCGCACATCATGATCGCGCCGCTGGGGTCGGCGGTGTAGGCGCTGATGGCATGGTGGGTGTCGTGGGTGTCAAAGCCGCCGAGCAGAAGCTCACGGCTGTCGGCCTTGTCATCGCCATTGGTGTCGCGAAGCAGGACGAGGTAGGGCTCCTGGGAGATGTAGACGCCCTCGGGGGCGAACTCGAAGCCGATGGGCAGGTGCAGCTTGTCGGCAAACACGGTCTCCTTGTCGGCCCTGCCGTCGTTGTTGGTGTCCTCGTAGATGAGGAGCTTGTCATCGGGCATGGCGTCGCCGGGGCGGTAGTGCGGATAGGTCGGCATGGTCGCGACCCAGAGGCGGCCTTTGTCGTCGAAGCTCATCTGCATGGGGTTGGCCAGGTTGGGGAACTCCTTCTCGCTGGCGAACAGCTCGATCTTGTAGCCTTCGGGCACGGTCATCGACTTCAGGGCGGCGTCGCCGTAGAGGTACTCCTTGCTGCCGTTCTTGGCGCTGGGCTGATAATTGGTTGGTACGGACGGGAGCTTGTGCGTGCCGCTGTCGTCGACGGCGAGGTCCTTCTTCCGGCCGGCGGCGACGTCATGGATGAGCTGGTCGCGCAGGGCGGCCATCTCGCGCGTCTTTTTGACCTCATCAGGGTAGTTCTGAGGTCCGAAGGGCTCATAGCGCTGGCCGTGGGTGTGGACGCCGTTGAGAAGGTTGTAGTCGTTGTTCCAGAACCAGTCCTTCTGCCTCACCGCCGCGTTCAGCAGTTCCGGATCGGCCTTGGACTCGTGGCTCTGATGGCCGAACAAGCCGGTGGCGAGGATGCCGGCGATCTCCTGGTAGCCTTTTTCGTTCGGCACGAAGCCGAGGGTCGTCAGTGGCTGACGCGCGCCGGCGTAGAGGGCCTTGGTCGGGGTGAAGAGGTCGATGAAGGTGAGGCCGTGCCTCTTGGCGACGTTCTCGATGGCAGCGGCATAGAGGATGAGGTTGGCGTTTTCCTTTTCGCCGTTGGGCAGGTCGCGGCTTGCGGACTGGTTTTCAAAGGCGATGGGGCTGACAAGCACGATGCGCGGGGCTGCTTTGCCGTTGTAGGCCCTGCCGAGGCTGTGCTGTACCCAGGCATCGAGTTCATCCTCAAAGTTCTTCACCTTGTCCGGCCCGTCGAAGGATTCGTTGTAGCCAAAGAAAGCCACAAGGGTGTCAGCCTTCAGGAAGGTGAGCCATTCATCCGGCATGGGGAAAAAGCCCTTGCCGTTGTGGACCTTTTTGTCGGGATGGAACTTTTCCGCGCCAGGGAAGGCCCAGGGGGACTTGCGGGAGGGATGCGGGCGGAAGCCCGGGGTGTCGCCGACATGGCCCATGTTGCGCACGAAGAGGTCACGATCCGGGTAGCGCAGATGCAATTCGGTCTCGATGCGGCTGTAATGCACGTCGCGTTCGGCCAGGCCGTTGCCAATGAGGACAATGCGCTCGCCCTTTTCCGGGGGGGTCACGTTCTGGGGACGCTTGGTCGACGCGGCATCCGGCACAGGCATGATGGCGTGGGAGGCGTTGGCCGGTGCGTCGTTGTTGGCGGCAAAGCCGCTGACGGCGGCCAGCACGATAGGCAGGAGGCAGGATCGGAGCATGGGGCGGTTTGGGGGTGAAAGGAGCCTTGTAGTCCACTTTAAAAGCGTGCGCCGGACAAGATTTCTTCGGGGGTGGGGCCTCTTTTTCAGGAACCCGGCACACAAGGCCCGCAGGCGGTGCCGTTAGGCCGTCGAACCCGCGCTCCGGCGCCATCCCGACCCCAACCCACGATGAAACCCACCCGTCACACCCTGCTCATGCTGCTGGCCCTGGCCACCCTTGGTGGCACATCCGCCGCTCAAAATGCCGCGCCTCCCCCGGCGGCACCCGCTGCTCCTCAGGCCGCCAGCCCGGAGCGTCGTCCGGAACCTCAGGCCGAACGCCCGGCTCCCCCGCCTGAGGGGCGTCGCCCGGACGCCGAACCTGTTCGCCCACGCCCTGAAGCTGTAAAGCCACGTGGCGAGGAGCCCCGTCGTGCTCCGAATCCAGAGGCCGGTCGCGAGCGTGATGCTGGTCGCAATCCGGAGCATGATCGCGGTCCTGCCCCCCGGGATGACAGGCGTGGTGGGCCGCATCGCGATGAGCGTGGTCCCCAGATGCATCGGGACGGGGATCGCGAGCCTCATGCCCGCAGCCCTCGCGATCGAGATCACGGTCCTGGCCGAGGGCATGAAGGAGATCGCAGGCCCGGAGGCCCGCCTCCGCAGGGCCGTGGCGGTGAGCGTGGTGAAGGCCCTGGGCATCGTGGAGGTCCGCCGGATTCGATGCAGCGGGGCCATGAGCCACATGGAGAGGCCAGGGGGCCGGAACATCGCCCGGAGGAAGGCCGGTTCCATGCTGAGGGGCGTCGTCCCGAAATGAATGATGGCCGGGGCCGTGGAAGTCACCATCGTCATGGCTTTGCTCACAGTGGCCCAGGAAGGTCACATCAGGGGCCAAGGTCGATGCACCGTGGTCATGGATTTGACCGCCAGCCTTCCGGGCCTGGCAATGGTCCGGGCCATCCCCGTGGGCCGATGCTGGGGCGCGGTCCGGATGAACGCCAGCATCAGGGGCCGCGCGGGCCGCAGTTCCGTGGCGGTCGTCACGAAGGACCTCCAGGGATGCCGCCTCCGGGAATGGAGGGCCGCCGTGGTCCTGGTCATGCACCCAGAGGGCTGCCACCGAAGGGACATCGTCCTGAAGGCGGCCCCCCTCCGCAGGGACGCGAGCCGGAGAGGCGTCATGCTGAACCTCGTCGTGGGAATCCGGGGCCTGATCGTCCCTTCGACGCCTTGGGAACGCCGCGTGAGCAGCTGATGCCACCCTGGGTCTGAACCCGTTTTTCATTTTCACCGTGAAACAAGGCGGTCCGGGTCACCGGGCCGCCTTTGTTTTTTGTCCACCATGGAACCCAACAGGTTTCCCCATCAGGTCGGTGCAGGGCAAGTTGGAGGGTTGATTGAGTTAGCCCAGGGAACAGCTCAAGCCATCACCTTGCGGCGCACGGGTGGCCGGGCTTTTCCTGCCGGACGGGTGCGGGCGGGAGGGGAAGCTGGGACAGCGGCAGGTGCCGGTGCTGTGGCTGTCGATTCCTTGAGGGCGCGCAGCTCCTTTTCCACTTCTGCCAGGCGTCGGGAGGTGGCATCGAGTTTCTTGGCGACCAGACGGGCGACGAATTCGAACAGGGCGGCGTGGAAAGCTGGATCTTCCTCTCGCGGATGCATGTCCTGGAGGAATTTTTGATCCACGGCGAGGCAGAGAGCACGGCTGCCGGCGATGACGGAGGCGGCACGCTTGTCCTGGTTCACCAGGGCCAGCTCGCCAAAGACATCGCCGATGCGTGAGATGGCGGCGACTTTTTTGCCGCCGACGCGGACTTCGAGTTCGCCGCTGAGGAGGACGTAGATGCGGCTGTCGATGGTGCCTTCCTGGATGATGGTGTCCCCCGGGTCGCACTGGAGGAGGGAGGAGGAATTGAGGACTTCGTCGAGCTGGTCGTCGGTGAAGCTGTTGAGGAATGGCACCGCCTTCAGAGGCGCCGGAAGGCTGCCTTCTTCGTGGATGTAGGCGTACTCTTTCATGGTTAGGATGTCACTATCTCATGCATACGAGTTGCACGACAAGATCATTCCCCGTGCCATGAGAAGATTTTTTCCGCAGGCAGCGGCATCTTGGTGACGGAATTGCCTTATGACGTGGAGCTTGGGCATAAAAAACCCCGGACCGCCTCGGGCGGGCCGGGGTGTGAAGCCACCGGGAAGGAGCGGCCCTTTCCGGCGGCTCAAATCCTGGGATCAGACTTCAGCGCCCGGAATCTGCTGGCCGGGGATGGCGATCGGGTAACCGCCATCGGCGGTTGGCTTGGCCGGAGGCTCGGTTTCAGCGGTGACGATGGCGGGCATGTGCTGGACCTTGCTGTTGAAGGCGTCGTCCCACTTGATCTCCTTGCCCGAGTAGGTGGCCATGCGGCCAAGGACGGAGGTCATGGTGGATTCAGCGCCGTAGTAGGCGTTGTTCAGCGGCTTGTTGTCACGGATCGCAGCCTGGAGGGTGTCGTGCTCGACCTGGTAAGGATCAGGATCGGAACCGCTGCGGCGGGACTTCTTGCCCTTCTGTTCGCCTTCGGCTCCTGCGGCGGCGCCGCCGGAGGGGCGGTACTTCCAGATGGTGTTGCCCTTGTGGTCGACGGCGTAGCAGGCGCCGCTGTTGTTGAGGTAGATCTTGCCCTTGGTGCCGGTGAACTCCTCACGCACGGCGTTGTAGACGCCCTGCTGGTGGCGGCACTGGCTGTTAACGCGGACGCCGTTGGCGTAGGTGTACTCGACGTAATGATGGTCGTAGATCTGGCCGTACTTCTTGTCGACACGCTGCATGCGGCCGCCCATGCCCTGGGCGCTCTCCGGATGGCCGCCGATGAACCAGTTGGCGACGTCGATGTTGTGGATGTGCTGCTCGTTGATGTGGTCGCCGCAGAGCCAGGTGAAGAAGTACCAGTTGTTGATCTGGTACATGAGCTCGGACTGGCCGGGCTGCTTGTCACGGAACCAGATGCCGCCGCCGTTCCAGTAGACCTGGCCGGAGACGATGTCGCCGATGATGTTCTGCTCCTTCACCTGCTTGAGGGCGTCGAGGTAGCAGTTCTGGTAGCGGCGCTGGAGGCCGACCACGACCTTGAGGTTTTTCTCATCAGCGACCTTGGCCATTTCGATCACCTTGCGGACGCCCGGGGCGTCAACGGCGACGGGCTTCTCCATGAAGACGTGCTTGCCGGCATTGATGGCGGCCTCGAAGTGGTAGGGGCGGAAGCCGGGAGGGGTGGTGAGGATGACGAGGTCGCAGCTGTCGATGACTTTCTTGTAGCCGTCGAGGCCGGCGAAGATGCGGGAGTCGTCCACCTGCACCTTGTCGGCGTGCTTGGTGCGCAGGTTGGAAAGGGCGCCCTCGGCTTTTTCCTTGAAGGCGTCGCAGACGGCATGAAGGACGACGCCTTCCTGCTTGGTGCTCAGGGCCTGGTTGGCGGCGCCGGAGCCGCGGCCGCCGGAGCCGATGAGGCCGACTTTGATCTGGTCGCTGCCGGCCGCCCAGGCAGACTGGGCGACGGTGAGTGCGCCGGCGGTGACGGCGGATTTGCCGAGGAAGTCACGGCGGGTGGTTGGGGTGGTGGGTGTCGGGGTCATGGTAGTTTGGGGTAAAGCTGGAAAGCTGAGGTCAGAAATCCGAAGGCAGGTGCCGGTATAACGAAAGCTGGGTCAGGCGTCGGTTCTTTCGGCAATCGTCATTCGGATCTTGTCATCCGGTCAGGCGAGCGCCTTTTTGATGAGGGCGATGCCTTCCGTGTAGACCTGCTCGGTGCTGGGGAAGAAGTCACGCCAGACGCGGGTGGCGGCGGCGAGGTCGGGCAGGGCGGAGCCGAAGGCCTCGATGGTCATCCAGCCGTTGTAGCCGATCTTTTTCAGGTGCTGGATCTGCTCGACGATGTTGATGTGGCCGCGGCCGGGGGTGCCGCGGTCGTTCTCGGAGATGTGGACGTGGTTCAGCTTGCCGGTGGAAAAGACGGTGTCGATGGCGGCGAAGGGGTTCTTCTCCTCGATGTTGGCGTGGAAGGTGTCGTACATCGTGCCGAAGTTCGGGTGGTCGACGCGGCGGACGTAGCTGGAGGCCTGCTCCATGGTGTTGAGCAGGTGGGATTCGAAGCGGTTGAGGGCTTCAATGGCGCACTTGATGCCGGCTGCCTCGGCGACGGGGGCGATGGCACGGTGGACTTCGGCGGCGTTGTTCAGCTCCTCTTCCGTGGGGAACTTGCCGGAGAACTGGCCGAGCACCTGGTAGTAGGGGCCGCAGAGGGTCTGCACGCCGGCGTTGTGGGCGCAGTCGAGCACGCGCTTGAGGTGGTCGATGGCGCCCTGGCGGTTGGCGGCGACGTTCGAGATGGCGTTGTGGGCCTCGTCCGGCAGGACGGTGACGGCGGTGCATTCAAGGCCGTTGTCCTTCAGAACGCGTCCGATGCCGGCGAAGTGCGCCGGATTGCTGACGTCAAAGACCGGCAGCTCGACGCCGTCGTAGCCGGCGGCCTTGAGCTTTTCGAGGGTGGCGAAGTTTTCTTCGGTCACATGACCGGTCCAGAGGAGGAGGTTGAAGCCAATTTTCATGAGATGGGGGACGGCAAACTAGGGAGCGGCGCAAAAAACCGCAAGACTTGCTTTCGATGTAATTTGTTGCGCCATGTGCCGGTGGAGGCGTTCTCAACGCCAGCCTGCCCGCAGCTTTTTCAGGGGCTTCGAGGGCTCAGCGGTTTTCCGCCTCCACACCGGGGCGCATGGAGGGCTTGAGGGCGGCGTCTCCTCCGGCTGAAAGCATTTCTGGATAGGCTGAATCCCACCATTTCAGGTAGGCGGGCAGGAGCTTCTGTACCACCGGAGCTCGCACCTCCGCCAGGTCGGCGTGACACCCGGGATCGGTCCTGATGTCGTAAAGCGCCCAGCCCCTTCCCGGTGTGGAGCCCCAGTGGAAGAGGGCGTTGCGGGTGTAGATGTCGTTGTTCTGCCCGTTGATCACGCGGCGCAGGCTGTTGCAGCGGTTCTGCTTGTCGGCCCGGCACATGCCGTCCGGATCGTCACAGGGACGGTTGCGGACCAGCAGGTACTGCTGCCAGCGGACGGCGCCCAGCACCTCCCTGTGGGCGGCGGCCATGCCGCCCGGCCAGCGGGTGACGTGTTGAAACACCATTCGTTGGGCAAACCAGTCGTCCCGGCCGGTTTCGAGCAGGCCTTTCAGGCTGCGGCCCTCGAGCTTCGGCTTCAAGGCATCGGGCACCCGTGCCTCCGCTAGCTCCGCCAGGGTGGGCAGCACATCCAGATGGGCGGTCAGGGCGCCGACTTCCTGCGGCTGCCAGCGGGCTGGCCAGCGCCAGAGCGAGACGGCGCGCGTGCCGCCCGGCCAGACGGTGCACTTGCAGCCGCGCATGCCGGCGTTGTGGACGTCGATGCCATAGGTGCCGCCGTTGTCGCTCATGAAGATGACCAGCGTGTCCTGGTCGAGCGACTGCTGCTTCAGGAAGCTAATGAGGCGGCCGACGTTCCAGTCGAGGTTGGCGGCCATGCCCATGAAGGCGGCAGTCTTGTCGTCCACCCGGCCCTTGTAGGGCGCGATGAACTCCGGAGGAGCAGCCAGCGGGGCGTGCGGCGAGTAGGTGGCGAGGTAGAGAAAATAAGGCTTCCTGGCTCCGGCGGAATCCACCCGCCGTTCGCGGATGAACGTCATCGCCTCGTCAAAGTAGATGTCCTCGCGGTAGCCCTGGCGGGGTTGCTTTTCCCAGACGCCGTTGCGGCCGATCACCGGGTTGAAGTGGGCCGTGCCGCCCTTCTGGCTGGTGATGTTGAGATCAAAGCCGCGGTCCTGCGGATTGTAGCCCGGCCCGTCGCCAAGGTGCCACTTGCCAATGATGCAGCTTTCATAGCCCGCCGACTTCAGCACCTGCGGCAGCAGCACGGCCTCCCGGCTGAGATGCTCGCGCGGAGTGACGGTATGGGTGACGCCGACGCGCAGGTGATCCCGGCCCGTCAGGAGCGAGGCACGGGTCGGCGAGCAGGATGGCGACACGCAGAAGTCAGTGAAGCGCACGCTTTGATCATGGAAGGCGTCCAGGTTCGGCGTCTTCAGCACCGGGTTGCCATGCCTTCCGAGGTCACCATAGCCCAGGTCATCGGCCAGGATCAGGATGATGTCCGGCGATGCTGCGGCGCCCATGCCCGTGAGGCAGAGCAGGAGCGAACCAAAAAAGCGACAAAGAAGCGGCATGGCTGCTGGAACGACGGGTCAGTCCAGTTTTTTCCGGCTGGTTTCCTCAACCAGCCAGACGGACACCAGAGTGATGGCGGCCATGAAGATGAGATAAACCGCCACCGGCCAGGGTTTGCCGCCGCTCTGGTTCAGCAGCCAGGTGGCGATCAGGGGGGCGAGTCCGCCGGCCAGGGGCGAGGCGAGCTGGTAGCCCAGGGATGCGCCGCTGTAGCGGACGCGGGTGCCGAAGAGCTCGGAGAAAAACGCCGCCTGAGGCCCATACATCGCCGCATGGCCGACCAGGCCGATGACGACGGCCATGATGACCAGGGATTCCTGCCGGGTTTCCAGCAGCCAGAAGAAGGGGAAGGCGAAGGCGGTCAGAAACAATGCGCCGCCGAGATAGACCGGCCGCCGTCCGTGCCTGTCAGAGAGCGCGCCGAACCAGGGGATCGCCAAGAGCTGCACGGCCGAGCCGAGCAGCACGGCGTTGAGGAGAGAGCCCTTGCTCATGCCGAGCTGCTGCGAACCGAAGCTGAGCACCAGGACCGTGAAGATGTAGAAGAAGGCGTTTTCGGCAAAGCGCGCGCCCATGGACAGCAGCACGTTTCTGGGATGATCCCGGAGCACGGCGAGGATGGGCACCTGCGGTCCGGGGTCGGCCTTCTTTGCCTCGGTGAAGACCGGGCTTTCCATGATCTTCATGCGGATGAACATGCCGACGGCGAGCAGCAGGACGCCGAGCAAAAAGGGCATGCGCCAGCCCCAGGCCAGAAAGGCCTTCTCCTCCATGGATGAGGCGAGGTGAAAGACACCGTTGGCCAGCAGCAGGCCGACCGGAACGCCCGCCTGCACCCAGCTGGCGTGAAAGCCGCGCCTGCCCTCATGGCCATGCTCCACGGCCATCAGAACGGCTCCGCCCCATTCGCCGCCGACACCGAATCCCTGGATGAAGCGCAGCGCCACCAGCAGGGCGGGGGCGGCGACGCCGATCTGCTCATAGGTCGGCAGCAGGCCGATGAGCACCGTGGCCACGCCCATCATCATGAGCGTGGTGACGAGCATGGACTTGCGTCCTATTTTGTCGCCGAAGTGCCCGAACACGATGCCGCCAAGCGGCCTGGCGAAGAAGCCGACGGCGTAGGTTGCAAAGGCGGCCATGGTGCCCGCCATCGGGTCGATGGTGGGGAAGAACAGCTTGTTGAACACCAGCGCCGCCGCCGTGCCATAGAGAAAGAAATCGTACCACTCGATGGTGGTGCCGATGAAGCTGGCGATGACGACGCGACGAATGTTGTTAGGCTGGGACATGCGGAGGATGGCTGCCTGAAGTCGCTCCTCAGGACGCAGCTCTGTCACGGGGACGGAGTCATTCGTCGGGGAGGGCGGGTCAGGAAGCCATCCTCCCGGATGTTTCAGGCGGCGGCCATCTCGGATTTGGCGGAGGGCGCCTCCTCCTCGGGCGGCACGGCGACCGGCTCGGCCTTGCTCACGACCTTCACGAACTTCGGCTGATAGTCGGCCCAGTTTTCCAGGATCATCTTTGCACGGGCGCTGTCGGTGTGGTCGAGGTGGTCGTAGATCAGCTTCTTGAGCTGGTTGACGTCCTCGGGGTCACTGACCGGCCCGCCCTTGATCATCTCGGGGTTGTGCAGTCTGGCGAACTGACCGGCTTCATCGAGCAGGTAGGCCACGCCGCCGCTCATGCCGGCGCCGAAGTTCTTGCCAAAGCTGCCGAGCACGGCCACCACGCCGCCGGTCATGTATTCGCAGCCATGGTCGCCGATGCCCTCGACGACGGCGGTGGCGCCGGAGTTGCGCACGCAGAAGCGTTCGCCCGCGCGTCCGGACGCAAACAGGCTGCCGCTGGTGGCGCCGTACATGACGGTGTTGCCGAGGATGCTGTTCTCCCAGGTCTGATAGTCCGGGCGGATGCGCGGGCCGGGCTTGAGGATGATCTCGGCGCCGCAAAGGCCCTTGCCGACATAATCGTTTGCCTCGCCGATGAGCGTCAGCTTCACGCCGCCGCAGGCAAAGGCCGCGAAGCTCTGTCCGGCACTGCCCTCCAGGGTGACATCGACGGTGCCGGGGGCGAGGCCGTGGTTGCCGTGATGGAAGGCGATCTGGCCGCTGAGCTTGGTGCCGATGTTGCGGAAGGTGTTCCTCACCTTGTAGCGCAGCGGGCGCACCTTCATCTTGTCGCTGATGGCAAACTGGGCCTCCTGGATGATGCGGTCATCCAGGGGATGTTGGTCGAGGCCGTCGTTGCGGTTCATGTGACAGGTGCGCGCGGCATCCTGGCCGAGATCCTTGCCGACATCGCGCAGGATGCGGTCGAGCTTGATGAGGTTGGCCTTCGGATGGCCAGGCACCTCGCGCTGGCGCAGGTACTCGGGGCGGCCGATCATTTCATCCAGGGTGCGGACGCCGAGTGCGGCCATGATTTCGCGGACCTCCTGCGCCACGGCATTGAAGAAGTTCACGATCATGTCCGAACTGCCCTTGAACTTGGCACGGAATTTCGGGTCGGTGGTGGCCACGCCGACGGGGCAGTTGTTGAGATGGCACTGGCGCACATAGACGCAGCCGAGGGCGATGAGGGCGATGGTGCCGAAGTTGAACTCCTCAGCACCGAGGATGGCCGCCATGGCGATGTCGCGGCCGTTGCGAAGGCCGCCGTCGGTGCGCAGGGTGACGCGTTCGCGCAGGCCGTTGAGCATGAGCACCTGCTGGGCCTCGGCCAGGCCGAGCTCCCAGGGCAGTCCGGCATGCTTGATGGAGCTGAGCGGGCTGGCCCCGGTACCGCCGTCATGGCCGGAGATGAGGATGATGTCGGCGTTCGCCTTCGCCACGCCGGCGGCGATGGTGCCGACGCCGGATTCAGCGACCAGCTTGACGCAGACGCGGGCTCGTGGATTGGCCTCCTTGAGGTCGTGGATGAGCTGAGCCAGGTCCTCGATCGAATAGATGTCGTGATGCGGAGGCGGGCTGATGAGCATGACGCCGGGCGTGGTGTGCCGAAGCCGGGCGATCATGCGGTTCACCTTCATGGCTGGAAGCTGGCCGCCTTCGCCGGGCTTGGCGCCCTGGGCCATCTTGATCTCCAGCTCCCAGGCGTTGGCGAGGTATTCGGCCGTGACGCCAAAGCGTCCGCTGGCCACCTGCTTGATCTTGGAGTTCGCCCAGTCGCCGTTTTCATAGGGCTTGAAGCGCCTCGGGTCCTCGCCGCCCTCGCCGCTGTCGGACTTGCCGCCGATGCGGTTCATGGCGATGGCCAGGGCCTCATGAGCCTCGGGTGAAATCGCGCCCAGGGACATGGCTGCAGTGGTGAAACGCACGCGGATGTCCTCGATGGACTCGACTTCATCGATCGGGATCGGACCTTCGGGGCCTGGCACGAATTCGAAAAGGTCCTTCAGCGCCGTCGGGGTGTTCTCCAGCGAGGCCTTCACGTAAGCGGCGTAATCCTCGGCCCTGCCGCTCTTCACGAAGGTGTGGAAGTTCTTGATCACCGGTCCGGTGACGGCGTGCATCTCACCCTTCTGACGCGGGCGGTAGTAGCCGGGGTCGCCCAGGTCGATGCCGCCGCCCTCGGGCGCTTGAACGCCGAAGCCGGTGGCGTGGCGGGCCAGGGCCTCCTCGGCGATCTCCTTGAAGCCGATGCCGCTGATCTGGCTGGGCGTGCCGGTGAAGGCATGCTGCATCACTTCCTCCCCGATGCCCACGGCCTCGAAGATCTGTGCGCCGATGTAGCTGCTGAGCACCGAGATGCCCATCTTGCTCATGATCTTGAGCACGCCCTTTTCCAGGGCCTTGCGGTAGTTCAGCGCGGCCTTGTCATAGCCCATGCCGTCGAGCTGCGGCTTGCGCGCGGTCTTGTCGGACTCGACGAGTTCGCGGATGGTTTCAAAGGCCAGGTAGGGGCAGACGGCGCTGGCGCCAAAGGCGAACAGGCAGGCCATCTGGTGCGTGTCACGCGCCTCGCCGGTGTCGATGACCAGGCTGAGCCGCATGCGGATCTTCCGGCGGTTCAGGTGATGATGCACGGACCCGGTGACGAGCAGCGCCGGGATGGCCGCACGTTCGGGGCTGACGGCACGGTCGCTGAGGATGAGAATCTGCACGCGTTCCTTCGCCGCAGCTTCTGCATCCACGCAAAGCTGGTCCAGCGCGCGCTTCATGCCCTCGGGGCCTTCGCTGACAGGCCAGGTGGCGTCGAGGACGCGGTGGGGATGCCCGGCCAGGGCCTTCAGCGAGCTGAGCTCGTTTTCAAACAGGAAGGGGGAGTTCAAGTGCACCACGCGGGCATGCTCGGGCGTCTGGCCCAACCAATTACGCTGCGGGCCGAGCACGACCTCCAGGCTCATGACGGCGCGTTCACGGATCGGGTCGATCGGCGGGTTGGTGACCTGGGCGAAGAGCTGGCGGAAGTAGCTCGTCAGCAGCCGGGGACGTGTGGACAGCACGCTCAGCGCCACGTCATCACCCATGGAGTAGATGGCCTCCTCGCCCTTGGCCAGGGCCGGGGTCAGGGACATCTCCAGCTCCTCCCTGGTAAAACCGAAGGCGGCCTGCTTTCGGGAAAGCTCCAGAAGATCAAGGTCACCGCTGGGCACCTCCGGGGCCAGGGTGGTGAGGCTCGTGCGGTTCTTCAGCCACTCGCCGTAGGGCTGGCGGCTGGCGAGGTCGGCCTTGATCTCGTCATTGAAGCGGATGCGCTTCTTCAGCAGGTCGATCTCCAGCATTTCCCCCGGGGCGAGGCGCCCTTTGCGCAGAACGCGGGCGTCATCGATGTGGACGATGCCGACTTCGGAGCCCAGCGCGAAGACTCCGTCGGCGGTGAGCTTCCACCGGCTGGGGCGCAGGCCGTTGCGATCCAGGCTGGCGACCACGCTCAGGCCGTTGGTCAGCACCATGGCGGCGGGGCCGTCCCAGGGTTCGCTGAAGCATTCGTGGTATTCATAGAAGGCCTTCAGCTCTGGAGAGGTCGTCGGATCAATGCCATAGGCGCTGGGCACTAGCATGGCCATGGCATGCACCGGGTCACGTCCGCTCTGCATCAGCAGATCGAGCGCGGCGTCCAGGCTGGCGCTGTCGCTCTGGCCCTTGGCGATGAGCTCCTTGAGCAGCTGCTCCTCACCCGCCCAGACCGGGTTTTCGAAGTCGCTGGCGCGGCTGTTCAGCCAGTTGCGGTTGCCGCGCACGGTGTTGATCTCACCATTGTGGGCGAGGGTGCGGAAGGGATGCGACAGCGCCCAGGTGGGGAAGGTGTTGGTGCTGAAGCGCTGGTGGAAGACAGCCAGCGCGGTCTCGAAATCATCGTTTTGAAGATCCGTGTAGAACTTCTGGAGGGAGGAGGGCAGGAGCAGTGCCTTGTAAACCATCGTCCGGTGCGAAAAGGAGGCGATGTAAAAGTCCGCCAGCTTGTGGATGCGGGCCTTCAGGCGCATCTCCCGCCGGATCAGGTAGAGCTGGCGCTCAAACGGGGCGTCGTCCATGCCTTCGGGCCTTGCCACCAGGAGGTGCTGGATCACCGGCATGGTCATGCGGGCCTTGTGACCCAGCTCGTTCGGGTTCACCGGCACATCGCGCCAGCCGATGACCTGGATGTCGCGATTGCGCAGCAGGCCCTCGGCCAGGAGGTGAATCTTCATGCGCTCCGTCTGGTCGGACGGCATGAAGAAAACGCCCACGGCGAGGTCCATCGGGTGCTCCAGCTCGAAGTGCATTTCATCGATGAAGGGCTGGAAGATCTTGTGTGGGATCTGGGTCAGCACCCCCGCGCCGTCGCCGGTGACCCGGTCGGCGTCCACAGCACCGCGGTGCTGGACGCTGCACACGCCGCAGAGGGCCATGTCGAGAATGTCCCGGCTGCGCCTGCCCTCGATGCTGGCCACAAAGCCGACGCCACAGGCATCACGCTCCAGGTCCATGCGGTGCAACGATCCCTCGTTGGGGATGTCCAGGTCGTAAAAGGGGTGTTTCATGGGGGTTGGAAAACCCCATCGCCAGGCTGGCCCCGGCCGATGGGGTGCGGAGGTTAAAAATTACGCAGGCCGATCAAGCAAGGATGGTGCCACCTACCCGGGGTGGAATGGCTTCTGCAGGGAGAATCTTGACGGCAGTGTGCCATTCAAAGTGCCAAGTGACATGGCTCAATCGCCTCCAAAGTGTCAAAAATGGCACTATCGGCGATCGGTTCAGTCCCGATGCTTTGTTGTCGAATCAGATTTAATCAATTCTATATCAACTAATTAAAAATCAACTCAGCCTCCTGGCACGTCTCGTGCCAATTAACGCGATCAAATCAACCCCTCTGTTCCAACCTTTCCCCCAACCCCACTACCATGAGCAAAATCCTCGGCATTGACCTCGGCACCACCAACTCCTGCATGGCCGTCCTCGAAGGCGGCAAGGCCGTGGTCCTCGAAAACTCGGAAGGCGCCCGCACCACACCTTCCGTTGTCGCTTTCACGAAGAGCGGCGAACGCGTGGTGGGTCAGGCCGCCAAGCGCCAGGCCGTCACCAACCCGCGCAACACGGTGTTTTCCGTGAAGCGCCTCATGGGCCGCAAGTTCTCCGAACTGACCGAGGCCGACAAGCGCATGCCTTACAAGATCGTCGAGGCCTCCAACGGCGACGCCCACGTCCAGGTGGAGGTCGGTGGTGAAACCAAGACCTACTCCCCCCAGGAGGTCAGCGCCATGATCCTCAGCAAGCTGAAGGCCGATGCCGAAGCCAAGCTGGGCGAGGCCATCACCGAGGCCGTCATCACCGTGCCGGCCTACTTCAACGACAGCCAGCGCAACGCCACCAAGGCCGCCGGTGAAATCGCCGGTCTGAACGTCCGCCGCATCATCAACGAACCCACCGCCGCCTCGCTCGCCTACGGCCTCGAGTCCAAGAGCGATGAAAAGATCGCCGTGTATGACCTGGGCGGCGGCACCTTCGACATCAGCGTGCTGGAAATCGGCGACGGCGTCTTTGAGGTGCTCGCCACGGATGGCGACACTCACCTGGGTGGTGACGACTGGGACAACACGCTCATCAGCTGGATCGTCAACGAGTTCAAGGCTGACAGCGGCATCGACCTCAGCGGCCAGCCCGACGCGCTCCAGCGCATCAAGGAGGAGGCCGAGAAGGCGAAGATCGCCCTCAGCTCCAGCCAGAGCTACGACCTCAACCTGCCCTTCATCACCGCCGACGCCACCGGGCCGAAGCACATCATGAAGACGCTGAGCCGTGCCAAGATGGAGCAGCTTTGCGACTCCCTCTTTGAGCGCACCATGAAGCCCGTGCGTGACTGCCTCGCGGCCGCCAAGCTGGACGCCAGCAAGATCGACGAACTCGTGCTCGTCGGCGGCATGACCCGCATGCCCAAGGTGGTCGAGACCGCCAAGAAGCTCGCTGGCAAGGACCCGCACCAGGGCGTGAACCCGGATGAAGTCGTCGCCATCGGCGCGGCCATCCAGGGCGGCGTCCTCAAGGGCGACGTGAAGGACGTGCTCCTGCTCGACGTCACCCCGCTCACCCTCGCCATCGAGACCGCCGGCGGTGTCGCCACCCCGATGATCGCCCGCAACACGACCATCCCGAAGAAGCACTCGCAGATCTTCTCCACCTACGCCGACCAGCAGCCTGGCGTCGAGATCGTCGTCCTCCAGGGCGAGCGCCCGATGTCGAAGGACAACAAGGTGCTCGGCACCTTCAAGCTCGACGGCATCCCGCCCATGCCGCGCGGCGTGCCGCAGATCGAGGTCACCTTTGACATCGACGCCAACGGCATCCTGCACGTCTCCGCCAAGGAGAAGACCACGGGCAAGGAGCAGAAGATCTCCATCCAGGGCAGCTCCGGCCTCACCCAGGACGAAATCGAGAAGGCCAAGCGCGATGCCGAGGAGCACGCCGAGGAAGATCGCAAGCGCAAGGAGTCCGTCGAAATCAAGAACAAGGCCGAGACGCTCAGCTACGAGATCGAGAAGACCCTGAAGGAGTGGGAGGGCAAGGTGCCCGCCGACCAGCTCACCCCCATCAAGGACAAGCTCGCCACCCTCAAGACCGCCGTTGAAGCCAACGACACTGACAAGATGAAGACGCAGACCGAGGAGATCGAGAAGCTCTTCGCCGCCGCCTATCAGGCCGCTGCCGTCGCCGGAGCTGGAGCCCCCGGGGCTGAAGGAGGCATGCCTGACATGAGCGGCCAGCCTGCCGGTGGTGCCGCCTCTGCCGAACCCAAAGACAAGGGCAAGGTCGTTGATGCCGACTTCGAGGTCGTGGACAAGGACAAGTGATCGTGCGGACCGTTTCTGAACGAACCAGCTCGCCGTGATTATCCGCATGTTCCAGACCCTGCCTTCCGGGCAGTCGCATTTCCTTCCCGGGGCGCCGATGAACGGCGTCCTGGAGGGGCATGCGAGATTGGTCGGTGGTGAAACTGCCGTTTCCAACCTCAACCCCGTTCTTCCGCCACGATGAGTTTGGAAGCCCTCAGGGAACTGTCTGCGCTGGATGCGGAGGTGAAAAACCTCCTGCATCGCTATGACGAGATGCTCCTCGCCACGCGCCGTCGTTTCCTGAACAAGGTCATTGAGTGCTTCAGCGGCATGATGGAGGGCGAGGGACTGAAAGTGATCCGTGACCCCATGGGCGCCACGGCCAAGCTGGATCAGACGGAGCTGGTGATCGCCGGCACCGACCCCTCCCACATGCTGGTGGACGCCCACGCCAAGTACACCGTCACCTGCTCCCTCGCGCCTAACAAGGCCTATGGAATCCTGCTCTGCCGCCAGCCGATGGCCGACTTCACCAACGGCAGCTCCGACACCAACGACCAGATCACCAACAAGAAGCTGGAGATCGAATATCTCAAATCGATGATCCAGAGCCATGGCGGCGACCAGTGGTATCTCGTCGGCCGGATGGAGAACACCTCCGAGATCCGCACCGCCACAGGCAACGCACCGCTGGCCCAGTATGATTCCTTCGCCACCTTTGAGGACGCCATGAAGACGGCGCTCCGGGAAATCTCCAACGCTGCTGTCGCGCCGCGCGCCTCCTGAGCATGAAACACTTCACTCCATCCTCTGGAACACGGACGCCGCACTCGCGGTCGCGCGTCCGTCTGGTCGTTCCGGTGCTGATGGCCCTGGGTTGCCTGGCCGCCTGTGGAAAAAAGGAGCCTGCCAGGCCGGCCCAGGAAGCCTTGGCTCCGAAATCAGCCGCCGTTTCGGATTCCAAGATTGAGTCGATGGCCCTCGAAGCCCTGGCACCTGCTGAATCCAGAGAGTCACCCAAGGCTGAGCTTCAGGCCGGCCTTGAATCTCGGGCGGAGGACATCCTGGCCCGATACCCGGAGAAGAACGCTGCCGAGCTCCTGAACTTGCCTGAGGTGAACGAAGCGCTGAAAGTCGGGCTGACCCGTCTGAGCAAAGACAAACGGCTGCAGGATCAGATCAACAACAGCGCCGCCATGGTGGCGAAGATGCAGGGGCTTTCCGGCGAGCCGGGAACCGTGGGGCTTGACCTCGACATCAAGGGTTACGACCACGCCCGCAAGTCCCGGATGCTGCAGGCCGTCCTTTCCGAGGACCCGAAGCAGATCGTCCGCTTTGTCACCGAGGAGGTCGGCGAGGCTGCGCCTGAGCTGACCTATGGAGGAGTCCAGCGCGCCAGCAACGGCGTGGCGATCAAGGAGACGCCGCCGCCCACGAAATGACAGGAGTGAAGCCCGAAATCCGAAACCAGAAATCCGAATGCCCAGCCTTTTGAACATCTTGAATCCAGCCGGTGAGCCGACGTCGGCAGCCCTGATTCGGACGTTCGCCTTCTCCTGAAAACTTTCCGCCCGGCCAGCCGCCACATTCCCGTGTGTCAGCAGGCCGGGCAGATGAACCAAACCAAACCAGAACCCAAAACCTAGTTAGCAGAATCCAGACCAATATGGCTACCTCCATCACCCCGCTCGGTCGTCGCGTCCTCGTGAAGCGCTCCTCCAGCGAAGAAAAAACCGCTGGCGGCATCTTCCTGCCCGACACCGCAAAAGAGAAACCCCAGGAAGCTGAAGTTCTCGCCCTCGGCACCGGCAAGGATGACGAAGGCAAGGATGTCAGCACGCTTTTCACCGTGAAGGTCGGCAACAAGGTGCTCATCTCCAAGTACGGCGGCACCGAAGTGAAGCTCAACGGCGAAGACGTTCTCATCATCAACGAAACCGACATCCTCGGCATCATCGCCTGATCCCCCACAAGAAACCCGAAACTTTAAACCTGAAACTCCTACCCAGACATGGCTAAACAACTCAACTTCGACGAAAACGCCCGCCAGGCCCTCCTCCGCGGCGTCACCAAGCTCGCCAAGGCCGTGAAGGCCACGCTCGGCCCCTCCGGCCGCAACGTCATCCTCGAGAAGAAATTCGGCTCCCCCACGATCACCAAGGACGGTGTCACCGTGGCCAAGGAGATCGAGCTTCCCGATCCTTATGAAAACATGGGCGCCCAGCTCATCAAGGAAGTCTCCTCCAAGACCTCCGACATCGCCGGTGACGGCACCACCACCGCCACCGTGCTTGCCGAGGCCATCTACAGCGAAGGCCTTCGCAACGTCACCGCCGGCGCGAACCCCACCTCCCTGCAGCGCGGCATCCTGAAGGCCACCGAGGCCATCGTCGCCAAGCTGAAGGAGATCTCCACCCCGGTGAAGGACAGCAAGGAAGTGGCCCAGGTCGCCACCGTCTCCGCCAACTGGGACGCCAGCATCGGCAACATCATCGCCGAGGCCATGGACAAGGTCGGCAAGGAAGGCACCATCACCGTCGAAGAGGCCAAGAGCATCGAAACGACCCTCGAAGTCGTGGAAGGCATGCAGTTCGACAAGGGCTACCTGTCCCCCTACTTCGTCACCAACCCTGAGACGATGGAGGCCAGCCTCGAAAACGCCTACATCCTCATCCACGAGAAGAAGATCAGCAGCCTGAAGGACATGCTGCCCCTGCTTGAGAAGGTCGCCCGCTCCGGCAAGCCCCTCCTCATCATCGCGGAAGACGTCGAAGGCGAAGCCCTGGCGACCCTCGTCGTCAACAAGCTGCGCGGCACGCTCAACATCGTCGCCGTCAAGGCCCCTGGCTTCGGTGACCGCCGCAAGGCCATGCTCGAAGACATCGCCATCCTCACCGGCGGCCGCTGCATCACCGAAGACCTCGGCATCAAGCTTGAGAACATCGAGCTTTCCGACCTCGGCCGTGCCAAGCGCCTGACCATCGGCAAGGAAAACACCGTCATCGTCGAGGGCGAAGGCTCCTCCGACGCCATCGCGGGACGCGTCCAGCAGATCAAGAACCAGATCGCCGAAACCACCAGCGACTACGACCGTGAGAAGCTCCAGGAGCGTCTCGCCAAGCTCGCCGGCGGCGTGGCCGTCATCAACGTCGGTGCCGCCACCGAAACGGAGATGAAGGAGAAGAAGGCCCGCGTGGAAGACGCCCTGCACGCCACCCGTGCGGCTGTCGAGGAAGGCATCGTCCCTGGCGGCGGTGTCGCTCTCATCCGTGCCACCGCAGCCCTGGGCGACCTGGGTCTCGTGGGCGACGAAGCCACCGGCGCTGACATCGTCAAGCGCGCCATCGAGGCTCCCCTCCGCCAGCTGGCCGCCAACGCCGGCGTCGAAGGCGCCCTCGTGGTGTCCCAGGTGAAGAAGGGCAAGGGCAACGAAGGTTACAACGTGGCCACCGGCGAATACACCGACCTGATCAAGGCCGGCGTCGTTGACCCCGCCAAGGTGACCCGCAGCGCCCTGCAGCACGCCGCCTCCATCTCCGGTCTCCTGCTGACCACCGAGTGCCTCATCGCCGACATCCCGAAAGAGGAGAAGGCTGACGCCGGTCACAGCCACGACCACGGCGGCATGATGTAATTCCAGGTGAATAAAGAGGCACGAAATGCTTCTTACCACGGCGGCCCGAATCGGTTAACCTGCTTTCGGGCCGCTCTCAAAACCCCAAACCTTTTTGTTCCAGGCGACTGGACCACCTGCCGGGAGCTGGTGGGAAGGAAGCCAGAATAAAAAACCCAAACCCCCAATGAGCGGGCTGGAGAGGAAACTCTCCAGCCCGTTCTTTTTTGGACGTTTCGAAGCGCAGGGGCGAACTGTCTTGCTGCGGATTTGGAAATCCGCGCCCCGCGCTGGCGCGGAGATCGGAACGGAGCGCGGAACTCCGATTCCGCAGCGGTGTGGAGTGCGGGGGAGGTGTGGAGCCGTCTTTAGCTTTGTTCGGATCCCAGGGCTGTCTCTTCATCGTGTGGAGGCGGGTGCTGGGGACTTCCGGTCTTGGTTGGGCGAACCGTCTTGCTGCGGATTTGGAAATCCGCGCCCCGCGCTGGCGCGAGATCGGAACGGAGCGCGGAACTCCGATTCCGCAGCGGTGTGGAGTGCGGGGGAGGGGTGGAGCTGTCTTCAGGCTCGTTTGAATCCTAGGCCTGTCCCTTCATCGTGTTGGGGTGGGTGCTGGGGACTTCCGGTCTTGGTTGGGCGAAGCGTCTTGCTGCGGATTTGGAAATCCGCGCCCCGGTGCTGGCGCGGCGATCGAGACGGAGCGCGGAACTCCGATTCCGCAGCAGCTGTGATGCGGGGAAGGTGTGGGACAACCTTTCCGCTTCGTTGGAATCACCAGGCTGCCCACCCTGCGGGTTGAAGCAGGTGGGACGGAGGTTCGGGGGGTGGGCTGACGAGCTTGCCGCAGATTTGGAAATCCGCGCAACAGCCTTTGAGCGCCGACCTGCTCAGCGTCCGACGGCGCGCTGGGCGAGAACGCTTTTCACCAGCCGGATCATGTCAGCCGGCTCGTAGGGCTTGGGCAGCACGGCGGCGAAGCCGTAGCTCGCGGGCTTTGCCATCACGGGGTCGTCGCTGTAGCCGGAGGAGACGATGGCTAGCACTTCGGGGTCCATCTGGCGCAGCTTCTCCATGGTGCGGACACCACCCATGCCGTTGGGAATGCTGAGGTCGAGGATGACCAGGTCAAAAGGCCGTCCGTTTTGCCGTGCTTCCTGGTAGGCGCGCACGGTCTCGCTGCCTTCGGCGGTCTCCGTCACTTCGTACTGCTGGCTGGTGAGGTTTCTCACGATCAGGGCGCGGACGAGCGGGTCGTCCTCAAGTACCAGGATGCGGGTGACGGTCGGCTGGGGTGCGCCTTCAAAAGCATGGCTGATGCCCAGGGCGTCCACCTCCTCGCCATCGGCGTCGACGGGCAGGTAAAGGCTGACGCTGGTACCCTTTTCCAGCTCGCTACGGACTGAAATGGAGCCGCCATGAGCCTTGGCAATCGATTCGCAGACGGTCAGGCCGAGGCCGGTGGCGTTCTCGGATTTACGGGTGCTGAAGTAGGGCTCAAAAATGTGCGCTAGGTTCTCCGCCGGGATGCCCTCGCCACGGTCGGTGACCTCGACGATGATTCCCGCCGGTGCAGCTGGATGATCGCTGGTGATCTCATGCGGGTAGCTTTCGCCGGGATCGTGGGGCTGGCAGCGGATGATGATGACGCCGCCGTTGGGCTGGGCCTGTTCGGCGTTGCGCACCAGGTTGCCCAGCAGGCGGCGGACCTGGGCGGGATCCAGGGCGATGGTCGGCAGCGAAGGGGCGATCTCCAGACGATACTCGATCCGGGGGGCGCGGCTGTGATGAAGGAAGAATTGCTCGATCAGCTCGCCAAGCTGGGTTGGGCGCTTGATGGGGGCTCCGCCTCGGGCAAAGGTGAGGAGCTGTTGAACCAGGCCCTGCGCCTGCAGCGTTGCCTGCTTGGCCGTGTGCAGTTCTGGAAGCTGGATGACGGAGCGCAGGCGCATCTCGGCCAGGGAGAGGTTGCCAAGCAGGACGGTGAGCAGGTTGTTGAATTCGTGGGCGAAGCCGCGTGCCAGAAGGCCGAGCGACTCCAGGCGGTCCAGGCGGCTGCGACGTTCGGCCTCCTCGCGTTTTGAGGTGATGTCCTGCAGCAGCAGCAGGAGGCCTTCCGCAAAGGGATAGCCGCGCAGCTCGATCCAGGTCTGCTTTTCCTCCAGGTAGATCTCCCGGCTCACCGCCTCCCGGTGCAGCATGGCATGGCTGAGGGAGCCGTAATGCTCCTCGCGTGTCGCCGCTGGCAGAAGATCCCAGAGATGGACCCCCAGAAGCTTGCCGACATGACGCCCGAAAAGCTGCTGGGCGCTGGCGTTCGCATAAGTGATGCCCCAGCGGCCGTCGAGTGCCAGCAGGGGGTCCGAGATGCTTTCCACCACATCGACCAGGGGAGCCTGGGCGGCGGAGGCCTCCGGAGAAGGTTCCGAGGTGCCGCGCTCGCCTTCAGACGGTGCGTTCAGGGCACGAAAAAGAATGACCACCCCGGTGAGCTGGCCGCTCTGGTCGCGAAGGGGCGTGGAGCGGTCCTGGACCGGCACGCGCTGACCTTCGCGGGTGGTCAGCCATACCGTGCGTTCCTGGGTCGGCTGGGCGGGGCTTGCCAGCTCCACCATCGCGGGTTCGCCACTGGACTGATAAATGCGGAAAACCTCGTGCAGGGAACGCCCCACGCAGTCGGGCTGAGGCCAGCCGCTGATGCGTGCCGCCGCCGGGTTGCTGAAGACGATGACGCCGGCCAGGTCCGCGACGATGACGCCGTCTGCCAGGCTTTCAAAGGTTTCGAAGTAGCTTTGCTCGCGTTTGCGACGCTCGATTTCCTCCTGCACCCGGGCTGCGGCCACTTCGACGGTGAGCCGGAGTTCGTCGTGGCTGAAGGGCTTCAGCAGATACCCCTGCGGGTGCGTTTCACGGGCGCGGTTGACGGTTTCCAGGTCAGCGCAGGCCGTGACGTAAACAATGGCCACTGGGCCGCGTTTTTGCAGGCGGAGGGCGGTTTCAATGCCATCTACCGGACCATCCAGATGCACGTCCATGAGCACCAGGTCGGGGCGCAGATCGTCGTAAAGCCGGAGGGCGTCCTCGCTGGTCGAGCAGGTGCCGATGACTCGATAGCCCAGATCATTCAGAAACGCGGCCATGTCACACCCGACGAGACCTTCGTTCTCGACGATGAGGATGCGGAGTCGGTCAAAACCGGTCATTTCGGACTAATAAATCCAAACTAGCTCTAAATATTAGAGTTTGCTATAGAAAATAACAAAGGAATTTTGGCGGAGGCATCGGCTCAGCCTGACAAAAGTCAGCCTCACCCAACAGCGCGCGAAAAATAAAAGAATGTGTGGCTACTCCAGGCGCGAAAGTTCGCTCACCCGGAACATGCCGTTCATGAGCTGCATGTTGTCGCGTTCCACCCGCAGGGCATCGAGGTGCAGCAGGTAGGGGAACTCTCGCAGCTTGAGGGTGTGAAGTCCGTCCTTGGGCTCCTTTAGCGCGGCTGCCACGTCGGCGATTTCGTTGATCTTCCTGCCGTTGACCTCCTCGACGACCTGGCCGCTCATGCGTTCGTAGCCCTGGGTGCTGGCGGTGGGCAGGATGGCACCGATGAAGACGATCTTTTTGCGGCCGTCCTGTTCAAACTCCTCCGGGTTGCTGGCGATGCGCTGGAGGCGCAGGATGGCCCCCCCGCGCTGCTCACGACCGAAGGAGTTTAGGTAGGCCGAGGTCAGTTCCTGGAAGAGAATGCCGCCGCTGAGAATGTATTTCGGGCCGTGGTCAAAGAGGTAGGGGCGGACGAGGTAGTCATCGGGCTCCTTGCGGGCCAGGCTGCCCTTGAGTACGACTTCCTTGCCTTCACGCAGCACCTTGATCTCCACCTTGTCGCCGACAAAGCCCTTGCCGCGGATCAGGTGGCTGGCGCTGACGGCGCCAAACTGCTCATCCTGGTAGTCACCGCGTGCGTCGACCTCATGGCCGTTGATGGAGATCATGATGTCTCCGGCCTTCATGCCCGCCTTGTCGGCGCTGCCGCCCTTCATGATCTTGCTGACAAACACGCCTGGCGCCCCGGCCTTGAGCCCCAGATAATCGCGGAATTGCTCGTCCTGGGTCACCTGGAATTCGATGCCCAGGGAAGGGAATCCGTCATACCTGCCATCGGCGACGTCCTTGAGGAAGTGCTGGATGATGGGGGCGGGCAGCAGGGTCGCCACCTGGTTTTTTGAATCGTAGCGCAGCAGCAGGGCGGCGAGCTTGCCGCCCTTCACGACAGGAAGGGTGAAGCTGTTGGATTCGCTGCGGATGATGCCGGTGGCCTCATAGACCAGAAAGGCGGCGTTATCGACCACATAACCCTGTGTCATCACCTTGCTGATGCGCATGGGGGTCACGATGAGGTCGCCCACGCGTCCGGCCTGCCAGACGACCAGGGAGTCGCCGATCCGGGCGGAGTCATCCACCTCCACGCCCTTGAGTCCGGTGAAAAACTCCTTTTCCTTGGTGGGGGAGTTCGGGGCCAGCAGCGCCAGGTTGGCCTCATAATCCACCGCCTGCACCGTGGCGGGGATCTTCTGGCCGCTTTCAGGAAGCTCGAGCTCGATGTAGGTGGCGTCGGCGACCATCTGGGCGGTGACCAGCACACGGTTGCCCGGCAGCACGACCCCCAGTCCGCGGCGTCCGCCAGCGCTTTCCTTCTGCCAGGGGATCTGCAGGTTGTAGGACTGATAGGTGGCGTTGACCTTCAGCAGAGAGCTGGAGCTGATGATCTGCGGCTGGACCAGCGGCTTCTTCAGGCTTTCCGGCGGCGGAGAGATCGTGCCCATGGGGGCGCCGGGCGATCGAGCCCCGGGTTTGCCAGGGGCGGCGGGTGCCTTGGAGTTGTCGATGTTCGACGGAAACTGCGCGCCGGCGAGGCTGGCGATGCCGACCAGGCCGAGGAGGGGGAAAATCTTCATGTCAGGAAGGAAGGGTGTGGGGTTAAGGCCTCGGGCGGATCATTCTTCTTCGCTGCCGATGTAGGAGTCCTCGGGGATGCCATAGGTCTTCATGATGCGTGGATGGGCGGCTTCAGCGAGGTCGCGTCGGAGCACCAGAGGCCGACCTTTTTCGATGAGCTTGATGACGATGAAGTCCTTCCTGGCATCCTCCTTCTTCAGGGCTTCGGCCACGTCCTGGAGGTTGCGGATCTTCATGCCGTTGATCTCGTCGATGACGCTCTGCGCGTAGGCGGCAAAGTAGGTGTTCACCTCGTCCGACAGTACGGTGGTCAGCATCACCGGTTCCGGGCGCTCGACGTAGATCTTGTCGGTGAGATAGTTGTCGAAAAGATAGTTTGCCACCGGGTCGCGCACCTGGTGGGCGTCCATGAGGTTGCGGTCCAGCGGTTGGAACACCAGCCCGGCGTAGACCAGGTAGCGCGGGCGCTGGTTGTAGGTGGAGCCGAGCCGGACGTAGGGGGCGAAGCGGGTCAGCTTGATCTCCTTGTCAGACTTCTTGCCATCGCGCATCAGGCTGACCTTGAGCGTGTCTCCCGCGAACTTGCGCTCGACCACCTCGTTCATGTCCATCAGCTCGCCTTCAAAGCGGATCAGGCCGTTGTTGAGCACCGGATTGCCGTCCATGGAAAGCAGCACATCACCGCGCTGCAGCACGCCTGAGGCGCAGCCAGCAGGCTCCACATCGGCGATCATCACGCCCACGCCGTCATCGCCAAGCTTCAAAGCCTTCTTCTGTGCCACGTTCTCCACCGGGAAGTCGGTGATCGCCAGGTCCACATAGTGGTCATACCGGCCATCCTCCACGTCCTTCAGCAGCCTTTGGATGACGGGCACCGGAATGATGTAGCCGACATTCTGGGCGACGCTGCCGCTGTAGCCCTGGAAGGCGACACCCACGACCTTGCCGCCTTGAAGCACCGGCCCGCCCGAGTTGCCCGGGTTGATCGCCGCATCCACCTGGATGGCCAGGTGCTGGTCCACGCCGCTGTGGCTGAAGGTGCGGAAGTCGATTCGTGAGACCACGCCGCGCGTCACCGAGATCCGGTCGCCGCCGATGGGGTAGCCCACCGCGATGACCTCCGTATTCAGCTTGGGAATGCCGCCGAAGGTGAGCTGGCGCATCTTTTCAAACGGCGCGCCGTCCTCGGCCTCGATGATGGCCAGGTCGCAGTCATGCGCCACATGGACAATGCGCGCCGGATGCGGCTGGGGGTCGTTGGTGGTGCGGATGACGATCTTGGTGGCGTTGCTGACGACATGCGCGTTGGTGAGGAAGCGGTTTTTGCCGATCAGGAAGCCCGTGCCGCTGCCGCCGGAGGGCTGGCCCGCGTTCCACGGCTCCCGGTAGTCGGGAAACAGGACCGACACATCGATGTTGACGATGCCGTCCCATTCACCGGAGTTCATGTCGATCACCTGGCTCGCGCCCGGCGTCTCTTCGGCCGCTGCGGATGAATGGAAACAAAGCCCGCACAGCAGGCTGAAGACGGGCAGAAAACGGCGGAGGTGCATGTCAGGATAAAGGGCTCAAACAGGAAAACATACGCAGCGCCGGGCGTCTCTGACAAGAGGTTCGTCAAAACATCGACCCTTCCTGCCGGCGGGCTTGCATTCAACGCCGCCCTCCCGACAGTTTGCGCCCGCCCATCCCCTTTTCCGCCTTTTACCCACCACATGCCCGACTGGCTCGCCGTCATCATCCTTGGAATCATCGAAGGCGTCACCGAGTTCCTGCCCATCTCGTCCACCGGTCATCTGCTCATCCCTCAGAACCTGGGCTGGCTGCCCAGGCAGGGCGACCTCTTTGACGTCGTGATTCAAAGCGGCGCCGTCGTGGCCGTGCTCGCGGTTTTCATGAAGCGCCTGAAGCATCTCATGGCCACCCTGGGAGAGGCGGAGACGCAGGACTACCTGAAGAAGCTCGCCGGAGCCTTTCTGATCACCGCCGTGGGCGGACTGGTGATTAAAAAGGCGGACATTGAGCTTCCGGAAACCATTCAGCCGGTGGCCTGGGCCACCCTCATCGGCGGCATCCTCATCCTGATCCTTGAGCGACTCTATCACGGCCGCAGCAGCGTGGCGCAGATCACCTGGGCCGTGGTTGTCGCCGTTGCGGTCGCGCAGCTGATCGCCGCCGTCTTTCCCGGAACCTCGCGCTCCGGTGCCAGCATCCTCATGGCCATGGCCTTCGGCATTGCCCGGCCCGCCGCCACGGAGTTTTCCTTCCTGCTGGGCATCCCCACGCTGCTGGCTGCAGGCGGCTTGAAAATCCTGTCCGCCTTTGCCGATGGCGCCGCCGCCGGTGAGAACTGGGCGCTCATCCTCCTCGGCACAGCCGTCTCTGCCGTCTCCGCCTTTGTGGTGGTGCGCTGGCTGGTCCATTTTGTCCAAAGCCACACCTTCACCGGCTTCGCCTGGTACCGCATCGCCCTCGGCGTGCTGCTGCTGGTGATGGCGGCCATGAACGGCCATTAAACTTTCGCCCTGCACCCGCCCAGCCATGCTTGATTTCGCCCGAGGCTACTTCCGCAGGACCGTCTTCAAGACCATCCGGTTTTTGAAGCATCCCCGGAAACTCAAGCACAGCGGCGTGATGCGCTGGTTTGCCCTGCACTTTCTCAACAAGCGCGTCTGGAAACCCACCCAGCACACCTTCTCCGGCGGCCTTGCCATCGGCATCTTCATCACCCTTCAGCTCCTGCCCATCCAGATGCCCTCGGCCACCATCCTGGCCGCCATCTTCCGCGTCAACATCCCCATCGCCCTGGTCATGTGCTGGCTGAGCAACCCGCTCACCATCGCCGCCCTCGTCCCCCTCGAATACGCTGTCGGCAAATGGGCCCTGGCCTTCCTCACCGTCGTGCCCACCACGCCCTTTCCTTCCAAGCTTCCCGCCGATGTCGCCGGTCTCTGGCTCGCCCTCAAGGAACATGCGCCGGTGATGCTCTTCGGCGGGGTGGTGCTCGGCGCCGTGCTGGCCCCGGCCTCCTACATCCTCAGCTACCTGAGCTGGGGCTGGCTCGAACAGTGGAACCAGCGTCGCCGACAGCCCGTGCTTCCCCTGGGAAACGACGGGCAGGATCCGGAGGGCTGATCGCAGACTTCGGATTTCGCCTCCACCTCCGTCCTGTGTGAATCCCGTCTCATGCCGCGTTCCACTCGGCATGAGACTCCTCCTCGTCTGCCTGTTCGCTTTTGCCATCGGTGCTCCATCCCTTTACGCCGAAGTCACCGTCCGTACCGATTTCGAAGGTGGCAATGCCGAGGTGCTTTTCCTGGAGCAGGATCCGGTGCGTGTTCGCATCATGCCGACCCTGCATGAAAGTCGCGGCTGGCCCTGCTGGTGGAGCCTGCGCCTGGAAGGCCTGGCCGCCGGTCAGACGGTGACCCTGGAGGTTCAGGCGCAAACCCGCCCCTTCCGACCTGAGCAAATCCTCAGCGCCAGCTGGTGCCAGCCAACGCGAGCTGCATTCAGCCATGACGGCCGCGAATGGCTGCACACGGACCCGGCCACGAAGGCCGAGGACAAAGCCTTCATTTACAAGGTCACCGCCACCGCTCCGGTGCTGCATCTGGCCTGGGGGCCTCCCTTTGTCCCGGCTGACGCCGCCCGTCTGCTGACCACCCTCGAGGAAAAGCTCGCCGGCACCGGTTCCGCCGCCTGCTTTGAACTTGCGCGGACCCGTGGCGACCGCCCGGTGAAGGGCATCCGCATCGGTCCTCCGGACAGCCCGCGTCAGGCCTGGGTCCAGGCCAGGCAGCACGCCTGGGAAGCCGGGGGTTCGTGGGTGGGCCGAGGCTTCATTGAATGGCTGGCCGGTGATGATCCTGAGGCCGTTGAAATGCGTCGGACCACCTGTGTGCATTTCATCCCCATCATGGACGTCGACAACGCCGCCCTGGGTGCGGGTGGCAAGGAGGCACTGCCGCAGGATCACAACCGTGACTGGTCGGCCACGCCGGTTTACCCCGAAGTCGCCGCCGCCCAGAAGCGCCTGAAGGAAATCCAGGCCCGGCAGGGCGTCGATGTCTTCATCGATCTGCACAATCCGGCGGCCGGTGACCAGGCCCCCTTTTTCTTTGGCCCCTTCGGCTTCGAAAGCATGAGCGGCCTGCGTCGGCACAACTACCAGCGCTGGATCGAACTGGCCGCCGAGCACATCAGCGGCGGACTGACGGTCGAGCCCCGCTACCGTTTCGCCACGTATGTGAAGACCGACGAGGAACGAGCGCGCATGAGCAGCGGCTGGGCTCGCGAGCATCTGGGCGAAGCCGCCCTCTCCGTCACTTTGGAGACGGCCTGGAACACGCCAGCAAGCACCGTCGAAGGCTACCTTGAAGCGGGTGCAGGCCTGGCCAGAACCCTGGCCCGTTATTTGAAATAGCCCGACCCGCCGCAGCTTCGCCCATCAGACCAGCATCAGGGCCGGGTTTTCGAGGAGCTTGCGCATTTCCTGGAGGAAGGTGGCGGCGACAGCTCCATCGACAACGCGGTGGTCGCCGCTGAGGCCGATCCACATGCGCTGGCCGGCGACAATCGCGCCCTTGTCATCCACCACGGGCACCTTGCGAATGCCGCCGACGGAGATGATGGCGGCCTGGGGAGGATTGATGATGGCGGAGAACTGGTCGATGCCGTAGGCGCCGAGGTTGGAGACGGTGATGGTTCCGCCGGCGAAGTCGTCGGGGCTGAGCTTCTTGTTCTTGGCCTTGCCGGCGAGGTCCTTCACGGCGGCGCTGATCTCGGCAAGGGTCTTTTTCTCGGCCTGCTTGATGACCGGGGTGACGAGGCCGTCGTCGATGGCGATGGCGACACTGAGGCCGACGGACTTGTATTTGACGATGGCGTCACCGTCCCATGCGGCGTTGATGGCGGGCTGGGCCTGCGCGGCGCGGATGACAGATTTCAGGATGAAGTCGTTGATGGTGTACTTCACGCCGCCGGTCTTCTCGGCACTGGCGTTGAGGTGGGCGCGGAAGCCCATGAGCGGCGCGGCGTCGACCTCGACCTGGAGGTAGAAATGCGGGATCTGGGTCTTCGAGGCCAGGAGGCGCTCGGCGATGATGTTGCGCATGGTGCTGGTGACCACGCGTTCATCCTCAGGGCCGTAGGTGGGGCGGATGGCAGGGGTGGCCGCCACACGGGCGCTGCCACCACCGACCGGGGCATTTTCGACATCGGCGCGCACAATGCGTCCGCCAGGGCCGCTGCCCACGAGGGTGCTGAGGTCCACGCCTTTTTCTTCAGCGATTTTGCGCGCGAGCGGGCTGGCTTTGACACGGACATTGCTGGCGGCGGCGGCACGGCGGGCGGGCTGCGGGGCGGTGGGCAGGCGGGGGCCGGGGGCGGAAACCTTCTTGGCGGAACCTCCGGCGGGTTTCTCCTCCTTCGGAGCCGGAGCGGCGGCGGCCTGGGCCTTGGCGATCAGTTCATCGAGGTTGGCGGGGGCTTCTTCACCGTCCTCCAGGACGACCGCCATCGGGCTGCCGAGGGGCACCTTGGTGCCAGGGCTGACGATGATCTTCAGGAGCTTGCCTTCGAACGGGCTGGCGTACTCCATCGTGGCCTTGTCAGTTTCGACATCGGCGATGGCCTTGCCCACTTCCACCATGTCGCCTTCCTTGACGGTCCATTTGGCAAGGGTGCCCTCAGTCATGGTGTCGCTGAGCTTGGGCATTTCGATGATCTTCGGCATGGCGGGCAGGGATGAAAACGGGGTTCGGGGGTGTCGGGGAGCTTTTGAGACTAGCGAGTCCCGCGCCAGACTCAAATGCGCGTTGCCGGGAAATTTGCCCGGCCTGGGCGGGAGGAAAGCAGGTTATTTGGCGTCCTTTTTCTGCTCCTCCAGGAAGTAGCGAAGTTCCTTGTTAAGGGTCTCGTCGTAGAATTTCTGGGTGTCGGCGTCGGCGTTCATCACGTCATAAAGGCCACGCAAATGACCCTGGTGGTCGACCACGGCGACCCTCAGGTCATGGATGTACTTGTCGTCCGGCGTGAGGCGGTCTGCTTCAGGCAGGTCCTGGACGGGGCGGAACTTGAGGGAGAAGGTCATGAAGTTGCGCACGATTTCCTTGTCGCCGTTGAGGAACCACCAGTGGTCGGTGTCCTTGATGTCGATGCCGCGGGCGAATTTCTGCATCATCTCGGGGGTGTCATCGGGGTCGAGAGTGAAGGAGACGAACTGGATGCCCGGGTTGCCGCCGAACTCGTCGTAGAGTTTTTTCAGCTTGGCTATAACACCGGCGCAGCCGCGTGGGCAGCGGGTGAAGACCCAGGAGGCGATGAGAATCTTGCCCTTCAGTTCGGCCAGGTTGACCTTCTTGCCGCTGCGTTCGGTGAATTCCATGTCCTTTTCAAGGCGACCGAGGAAGGGGGGGCGTTTGATGACCGTGCCATCCTGGAGGGTGATCTTGTCCTCCTTGGCCTGCATGGAGTTGAAAATGAGGTAGTTGTAGAGCACCACCACGCCCAGGGCGATGATGATGATGGGGATCCACAGGGTCCAGGGGTTGATGTGGCGTTCGGGGGGGGATTCAGCAGACATAAGAACAGGGAGGGATTACGTCGGAAGTCACTTCCAGGCAATGACGCTGACGATCAGGATGACCGGCAGGTAGATCAAGGTGCCAAAGAAAAGGCTGCGCGCCGTGCCGCGCTCAGGCTGTTTTTGGAAAACCAGGGCGCGCTGGCAGAGCCAGAGGTTGAGGAACAGGGCGGGTGGCAGAAAGAGCCAGGTTTTCACCAGGCCATGGAACACCGGCTGGAACATGAGCAGGAGCATGGCCACGGACCAGGCCAGGGCGTGCTTGGAGGTGCGGGCACCCTCTTCGTCCTCGTTGGCGAGCATGACAAAGCCGCCGCGCACATATTCATCTCGATACATCCAGTTGATGGCCAGGAAGTGGGGTAGCTGCCAGAGGAAGAGCAGGGCAAAAAGGTAGATGGCGCCGGGCTCGACCAGCAGGCTCCATCGGAAGTAGGCACCTCCTGCCGTGGCAGGTCCCGCCGCACCCGCCCAGCCGATGAGCGGCGGCAGGGCCCCGGAAACTGCGCCGACCAGGGTGTTGAGGGTCGATTGACGCTTCAGGGGCGTGTAGATGAAAAGGTAGGTGGCGAGGGTCATGGCCGTGAGTGCGGCGGCCTCGGCGTTGACCCGGTGTACGAGGTGGATCAGGCCCAGAGCGCTGAGCAGCCAGCCAAGTCCAAAGGCGGCGCTGGGGCTGATGCGCCCGGCGGGCAGGGGGCGGTCAGCGGTGCGCTTCATGCGCGAATCCGGCTCGATCTCCATGAGCTGGTTGAAAACGGCGGAACCGAAGGCGGCGAGGGTGCTGCCGATGATGGTGTGGACGAGCAACCAGAGGTCCATGCGGGTGCCGGCCCGCAGCCAGAAAGCCACCAGCGTGGTGACAATCACCAGGGCGCTAAGGCGGAACTTGGTCAGGGCCAGCAGGTCCTTCAGCGAAAAGCCGGAGGATGGCTCCGGGCTGCCTGAGGGCGGGGCTGGCATCTGCGACGGGGGGGTGACGGACATGCCCATCGGTTAGACGGCGGGCGGCGGTTTGCCAGCGCTGTCTTGCAGGGGCGGGCTGGAAGTCATTTCAATCCAGGTTCCGGGTGGCTTCGAATGCAAAAGAAAGGTTGCAGGCGCTCCTTCGTACTTGGTAGCCTTCCCTTCCTGCCGGTGATCTGCCTGCGGAACCTGCGACCCCCCTTAAACCAAGGAATTCCCACTCACTACCATGA
>JBIJBP010000214.1:0-6084 GCA_044345155.1 Prosthecobacter sp.
CGGCGATCTGCATGCCCGCATTGCTGTGACCGTCGGAAAGCAGGATGCCCACTCCCTGCGCAATACCGCTCCACAGGCCGCTGGTGGCCATCTGCTCATTCGAATGGCGGCCCACGACATGGCCGATCTCATGCCCGAGAACACCGGCCAGCTGGTCCTCGCTCGTCAGCAGCCGGAACAGCGCCTCCGTGATGAAGATCTGTCCGCCCGGCAGCGCAAACGCATTGATGGTTCGCGGGTCGGCCAGAAGATGAAACTCAAAGCGATAGGGCGTGCGGCCCGCCAGCGTGCTCTGCACCAGCCTGCGGCCCACCCTGTCCACCTGCGACCTCGCGCCAGCGTCTCGCGACAGGCCGCCCATCTCACGGATCATCCCCGGGGCCGACTGCAGCCCAAGCGCAATCTCCTGCTCCGGTGATGGCAGCTTCAGCCTCTGCACCCGGCCGGTGAACTCATTCTGGTACTCCGTCGTGCCCAGATAGTGAAACAGCACGGAGCCGCCGATGACCAGCAGCGCCAGCAGCAGGCGCGGATGGCAGCCGATGCCGCGTCGTGAACGCGGTTCATCATAGTAGCACGGGGCATGGCCAAGCAGCCTGGAAATCAGGTGTCTCATGAAGCGCCAAATTGCCCGGCCCGCCGCCAGGAGCAAGGCATGTCATCACGACTCACGCCTTGATGCATGAAACACCCAGCCGATTCCCGCGCCAAAGCCAAGGCCGTAAAACAGCCCCCAGGACAGCTTCGCCAGCATCATGTAATGCTGAAAATCCACGCTCTCCCTGCCAACGGCGCGCGCCTTGGGCACAAAGACGTCATACATCGACCAGTCACCGGCGAAATAACCCGCCGAATGCAGCACAAACAACGCCACCGCCGCCTTCGGCCAGCGACGCGCGCCCCCCATCATGCGTACGGCAATCCAGGCAAAGGCCAGGCATCCGGCCGCAGCCCCGGTCCATTCCCCCGTTCGCCCCCCCAGGCCGAACCAGGCCGCGCACCACACAATAGAGTAGGCCAGGAAGGCGGGCAGGAAGGCCTTGTAAAACCGCCCCATGCCGCCGGCAAGAGGCCCGAGCACGAGACCCGTTCCCGCCAGGAAGACGGCGGCGATGGCGGCATACATTCCCGGCTCGCCGCCCAGCCCCCGGAACAGAGGCGCGGCGAAGGCCCACACGGAGAAGGCGGCGATGCTGACCAAGGCGAAGCCAAGCCCGCCGTGGACGACATCCCTGCTGAGCGAACGTGCCATGGCGTCAGATCTCCCAGCCGGGGCGGTACTGGCGCTTCACCAGTGCGTTGGCCGCCTCATTGTTGGTGATCTTCAGCGCAGGCGCATCCCACTGCAGCGTCTCGCCCTGGAACGGGCTGGCAAGGCAGCCGAGCAGCACCGCCTCGGTCAACGGACCGGCGTAGTCGAAGTTGGCCGTCGGCCGCGTCGAGCCGCCCTTGAGGCAGCAGTCGATGAAGTCGAACCAATGATTGCGCGGTTCCAGCTTGGGAAAGCGGAAGCCCTTGAACTTGTCCTTGGGGAAAAGCTGCGGGGTGCTGCCATGGGGATGCAGGAGCACGCCGTCGGTGCCAAGATAGATGCTGCCCTGGCCGGGGAACTTCGCCGGATCCGCCAGCGCCATGACCTCGGCCGGCGGACGCGCGTCACCATCGTACCAGGTGACCTTGACGGTGTCTCCGACGGTGTACTGGGTTCCCTTGAAGGTGTACTCCACCACGGCGTTGATCGCCCAGTTTTCCGAGTTCGGCGGCGTCGGGCCGGAGGACTTCACCGCGATCGGCGCCGCCAGGTCGAGGCTGCGGAACCAGCCGCTGAACATGTGGCAGCCCATGTCACCCAGCGTGCCGGTGCCAAAGTCACGGCGCTTGCGCCAGTTGCTGGGATGGTAATAGCCCTTGATGTAGGGACGGTCGGCGGCGGGGCCGAGCCAGAGCTTCCAGTCAAAACCCTCGGGCACGGGGTCGGCGGCCGTCGGCACAGGCTCCATGTCGCCCCACTTCTTGTTGGAGAAGGTGTGCACCTCCTTCACCTTGCCGATGACGCCCATGTGGATGAGCTCGACCGCGAAGCGCTCGGTGAAGTCGGAGGAGATCTGGATGCCCATCTGCGTCATGACACCCTTCTCACGCGCCTTGAGCATGAGCTGACGGCACTCGTAAAGATTCTGCGCCAGCGGCTTCTGGCCGTACACGTGCTTGCCCAGCTCCAGGGCCTTCAATCCGATGGGGCCATGCATGTGGTCGGGCGTGGAGACATTGACGCTGTCGATGTTGCCCGCCTCCTTCTCCAGCAGCTCGCGCCAGTCCTGGTAGCATTTGACGTTAGGCCACTTCTCCTTCACGCGGGCGAAGTTGCGGGTGTCCACGTCGCAGACCGCCGTCAGCTCCCACATGTCATGGTTGGCCATGGAGGTGATGTCCGCCCAGGACATGCCCGAGGCGCCGAAGGCGGCGTGACGCAGCTTGCCGTTGGGCGAGGCGGCACGCAGGCCTGTGGTCACGTATGGGGCGGCAAAAAGGCTGGCGCTGGCGGTTTGCAGGAAACGGCGGCGGGAAAGGCTGGCGGGTGGTTGCATGGATTGGAAGGGCGAGCATTACGGCGCATGCACGCCCTCTCTGGCAAGCCTGGAACGAAAACCACGGTCGATTAACCTGCCTTTTCTGCGTTTTCCGCCCGGGCTTCCCCCGTTTCATGGCCGGGCGAACTCCCTTCCCTCGTGCATGTGCGAGGCAGGGGGGCAAAAACCCAGTTGACCCCGGGGCGAGTCGTGGCACTATCGCGGCCCTTCACGCCCCGGCGAAAGCCTTCCCCTTCCCTGCCTCGGCGGGTCCACGTGATTCACCCCCATCCATCCCCATGAAAAAAGAAGGTCACCCGACGGTTTACGAAACCACCATCACCTGCACCTGCGGCACGGTCTACAACACGCAGTCCACGGTCCAGAACCTCCGCATCGGCATCTGCGCCGCCTGCCACCCCTTCTTCACCGGTGAACAGCGCTTCGTCGACACCGCCGGCCGAGTAGACAAGTTCGCCCAGCGCTACGGCAGCACCCGTGCCCGCCGCGCCGCTCCGAAGCTCAGCGACGCCTCCGCGTAATCGCCCTTCGACCTCCCCCAGCCTTTTCCCTGACATCGCGGACGCCCCTGTGGCCTCCGCGATGTTTGTTTTTGCAAAAGTCCTCTCCTCCGCCAATCTCCGCGCTCCCTCATCATGGCCACCGCCCCCCTGCTCATCCACCTCGACGGCAAACTTGTTCCTGAATCCGAAGCCAAGGTGTCCGTCTTCGACCACGGCCTGCTCTACGGCGACGGCTGCTTTGAAGGCATCCGCATCTACAACGGCCGCGTCTTCCGCCTCACCGAGCACCTGGTGCGCCTTTATGAAAGCGCCCGCTCCATCTGCCTCACCATCCCGATCAGTTTTGAGGAGATGGAAAAGGCCACCTTGGAGACCGTGGCGGCCAACAACCTGCGCGACGGCTACATCCGCCTCGTCATCACCCGCGGCGTCGGCTCCCTGGGGCTCAACCCCTACCAGTGCCCGAAGGCCGGAGTCATCATCATCGCCAGTGGCATCACGCTTTATCCCAAGGAGAAGTACGAAACCGGCCTGAACCTCATCACCTGCGCCACCCGCCGCCCCACGGCCGCCGCCCTGAGCCCGCAGGTGAAGAGCCTGAACTACCTCAATAACATCATGGCCAAGATCGAGTGCATCCAGGCCGGCTGCGAGGAGGGCATCATGCTCAACGAACAGGGCTATGTGGCCGAATGCACCGGCGACAACGTCTTTGTCCTCAAGAACGGCCAGGTCTACACCCCCACCATCGCCAGCGGCGCCCTCAATGGCATCACCCGCATGGCCGTCATCGAGGTGATGCGTGAGATGGGCCTCACCGTCCACGAGGTCACCATGACCCGCCACGACATCTACACCGCCGACGAATGCTTCCTCACCGGCACCGCCGCGGAAGTCATCCCCGCCGTGCAGTATGACCGCCGCCCCATCGGCGACGGCAAGCCCGGCAAGCTCACCTCCGAGATCATCAAGCGTTTCAAGGTCCTGGCCAACTCCACCGGAACCCCGGTGCCCTACGCCGCCTGATCCGTCCGCCTCCAACCGCCCGCTCCCCGGATGCAAGAATACCACCGCCTCCTCCGCAAGGTCCTCGATCACGGTTCCTACCGCGAGGACCGCACCGGGACCGGCGCTTATTCAGTCTTCGGTGAGCAGAGCCGCTACGACCTCGGCGAAACCTTCCCCCTGGTCACCACGAAGAAGCTGCACCTGCGCAGCATCATCCATGAACTGCTCTGGTTCCTGAAGGGCGACACCAATGTTCGTTATCTTCAGGAGAACAAGGTCAGCATCTGGGACGAATGGGCTGACGAAAACGGCGAACTTGGCCCTGTCTATGGAGCCCAGTGGCGCCGCTGGCAGGGTGCCCCGGGCGCCGAGCCCGTGGACCAGATCACCAAGCTCATCCACGGCCTCAAAACCAATCCCTACAGCCGACGCCACATCGTCAGCGCCTGGAACGTGCCCTTCATCGACCAGATGGCCCTGCCGCCCTGCCACTGCCTGTTTCAGTTCTTCGTGGCCGACGGCCGCCTGAGCTGCCAGCTCTACCAGCGCAGCGCCGACCTCTTCCTCGGCGTGCCCTTCAACATCGCCAGCTACAGCCTGCTCGTGCTCATGGTCGCCCAGGTCTGCGACCTGAAGCCGGGCGAGTTCGTCCACACCTTCGGTGACCTGCACCTTTACAAGAACCATCTGGACCAGGCCCGGCTTCAGCTCACCCGTGAACCACGACCGCTTCCGGTCATGAAGCTGAACCCCGAAGTGAAGGACCTCTTCGCCTTCAAGTTCGAGGACTTCAGCCTCGAGGGCTACGATCCGCATCCGGCCATCAAGGCGGACATCGCCGTCTGATTCATGCCTTACAGGGCCAGGTGCCCGAGGGCCAGCAGACCGTAATAGGTGTATTCCGGGTCCAGCGTGTCATCGGTCCAGTTGCCGTGAAATCCACCGGCGGCGCTCCACAGGCTGTCGATGAAATCCAGGCAGCGCTCCCTCACTTTCTCAATCGCGTCGGCATTGTTCGACAGGGCATGCAGCGCCACGGCGGTGGACAGCAGATCAGGAATCGGCGCGCCAGGCACGGCGAGAAAGCCACCCTCAGGCAGGCATTGCCGCAGCAGCCAGTCCACCGCCGCCGGAGGAGGCGGAAGCTGCATGTTGCGATAGAGCGAGAGCATGGCCGAGGTGGCCGTGGTGGACCCCAGAGTCAGCCCGGGCTCGTTTGACCAGGCGCCGTCCGGCGTCTCCAGGCTGTCCATGCAGCGTGCGATGCTCATCGGATCGGGAGGCAGCAAACCCAGATCCTGATAGGCCCCGAAGGCGATCAGGCAGCCGTAGGCGCTGCCGCTCCTGCGGCCCGCCGCCTGATGATAGCCGCCGTCCGGCGTCCGCCAGGCCTCAAGACGGCCTGCCAAACTTTGCTTCTGCGTCTCGGAAAGGCCGCCTCCCAGGCTGGCCCAGCACCGCGCCAGGCAGGACAGGTGTACGAAGTCCAGCCCCTCACCGTCGCCGAAGGCCGCCAGCCATTCCTTGAGCGAAACCCTGGGCGGCTCCTTTTGCAAGGCCATCAGCCCCTCAATGCCAAACACCGTGTAATACAGATCCGGCCTGTCGGCACGATCCAGAAAGCCACGCCCGTCAGTCGCCAGCCGGGATGACAAAAAGTCGGACACAAGGCCGGCCGAATCCCCCAGAAGCTTGGGCGCCACCCGGGCGACCTGGAGCATTTCAAGTCGGAAGCTCATGCCTCAAAGCTTCTCCGGTTCCTGCAGCAGGCCGGCCACGCGGGCAAGCAGGCGTCCAGCGGCGCCGCCGTCGCAGACCCGGTGGTCAAAGCTGAGCGTGATCTCCGCCTCGGTGACCGGGATGAACTGGTTCACCTCCCCGCTCCAGCGCGGCACCTTGCTGCCGGCGCCCAGGCCGAGGATGAGATTCTGCTCGGGCAGTGGAATGGGCGTGGCCCAGACGATGCCAAAGGTGCCGAAGTT
>JBIJBP010000215.1:0-6077 GCA_044345155.1 Prosthecobacter sp.
TGGGCCGCAACATCTTCCAGAGCGAGGATCCGGTGGCGATGATGAAGGCGGTGCGCGGCGTCGTGCACGAGGGCCTCACCCCCGAGCAGGGCTTCGCGATGTTCAACGACCTCAAGGGCAAGTAAGCGGATGCAGGCTCGCCGCCTGCCGCCAAAGGATCAATGCTCCAAACCGGGCGGCCGACATGGCCGCCCAAACCCACCACAAAACCATGGAACTCAAGCCCAACCAAATCCGTCTGATGATGCTCAAGGTCGCCGACGCGATCATCGCTGCGGAACCCATGCTGTCCCAGGCCGACCGCGACCTCGGGGACGGCGATCACGGCCTCGGCATGAAACGCGGCATGGAGGCCGTGAAGGCCCAGCTCGAAACGCTGGAGCCCAACTCCGTCGAACAGGTGTTTGTGTCCGTCGGTACCGCCATGATGACCAGCATGGGCGGCGCCTCTGGGGCCATCTTCGGCACGCTCTTCCGCGCCGGTGGCAAGGCCCTCGCCTCCGCGGGCACCTTTGATCCGCCTGACATGCCCCTGTTCCTCGATGCTGCCGTCGAAGGCATCATGAAGCGCGGCGGAGCCAAACCAGGCGACAAGACCATGCTCGACGCGCTGGCACCCGCCGCCGCCAAGGCCAAGGAGGTCACCCATCTACCGCTGCCCGAAGCCCTCGCCGCCATTGCTGATGCAGCGGAGGCTGGCAAGGAGGCCAGCAAGTCCATGATCGCCCAGTTCGGCCGCGCCAAGACGCTCGGCGAGGCCTGCCTCGGCTTTCCGGACGCCGGTGCCTGCTCCGTGGTCGTCATCCTCCGCACCATGGCTGATTTTGTCGCCCCGGCCGCCTGACCCGCCTTGCCGGATACGACACAGTTTTTGCCGCCATTTCAGGCCGTGCGTCAACGTTCAGACGCACGGCCTTTTCATTCCAAGCCATCCAACAACCTCATGAAACCACTCGTCCTGCTCACCCTTCTCGCCCTTCTCGCCCTCACCACCGCCTCGGCCCAGGAGGGATTCAAGCCCCTCTTCAACGGCAGGGACCTGACCGGCTGGGATGGCAATCCCGAGCTGTGGAAGGTCGAGAACGGTGAGATTGTCGGCCATACGACAGGCCCGGAGCAGCTGGCCTACAACCAGTTCCTTATCTGGCGCGGTGGTGTGCTGAAAAACTTCGAACTGCGCGCGAAGGTGAAGCAGAGCGGCAACAACACGGGCATCCAGTACCGCAGCAGTGAAAATGCGGACAAGAAATGGTCCATCCGCGGTTACCAGTGCGACATCCACCCGAACAAACCCTATCGCGCCATGATGTATGAGGAAGGAGGCCGTGGCATCATCGCCCAGAACGGCCAGAGCGTGACCATTGACCCCTCCGGCGTGAAATGGCTGGTCGCCGAACACGACCCGGTGGAGGCTGACATCGCCGAATGGCATGAATTCACCATCATCGCCCAGGGCAATCATCTGGTGCATAAGATTGACGGCAGGGTGACCATGGAACTCACCGACCATGAGGCGGCAAAACGCTCCCTCGAAGGCCTGCTGGCCTTCCAGATTCACCGCGGCCCGGCGATGAGCGTGCAGATCAAGGACGTCATGCTCAGGGAACTGCCCGAAGGCGGCGTGAAACCCTTCGAGAACGACCCCATCCCCAGCGACGCCCAGGTCATCGAGGCCAAGGCCCCGAAGGCCAAGGGCAAAGGCAAGGCCAAGAAAGAAGCCAGGTGATCGAAGCAGTCACCTGAAGGACGGCGAGGCTTTGCATGCCATCATGTCTAGCGGTTCTTGCCGGATCCGACACAGCTTTTGCCGGTAGTTTCCGGAAGATGCGGGCGTTTAAGGCTCTCGACCACCATGAACCGCCTGTCTTTTGCCGCCCTGCTTTTATCCGCCCTGGCCCTGCCCTGCTCCCTGCTGGCACAACAACCCAAGGCCAAGGGCAAGGCAAAGCCCAGGCGCCCGGACGCCGTCGGCCCGGCCATCGGCGAAAACAAGGCCACCCCGGTGTCGCGCATCAGGACGCTGCCCGGCTTTCAGGTTGAGCTGATCTACAGCGTCCCCGGCCAGGACCAGGGATCCTGGGTGAACCTGACAACCGATGACGCCGGTCGCATCTACGTCAGCGACCAGTATGGCATGCTCTACCGCTTCAAGGCACCTGCCGCCGGACGGACGCTGAGCCAGGGCGATGTCGAAAAGGTGCCCGCCGAGATCCGCGGTGTGAACGGCATGCTGTTCGCCTTCGGGGCGCTGTATGTCGGGGTGAACGACTATGAGAAAAAAATCCCCAGCGGCGTGTATCGCATCACTGACAGCAACAGCGATGACATGCCGGACAAGGTGGAGATGCTGCGCGAGTTCGACGCGGGCAGCGACCACGGGGTGCATGCCATTTTGAAGACACCTGACGGCAGGGGGCTGTATCTTATCAGCGGCAACAATGCTGTGCTCAAGGAAGGCCCGAAGGCGGGCACGCCGGACAGCTCTCCCGTGGCGAAGCTGTGGGGCGATGACCACCTGCTGCCGCGCATGCCGGACGGCCGCGGCCACAACCGCCATGTCATGGCCCCTGGCGGCATCGTGTATCGTTTCACGCCGGATGGAAAAACCTTCGAGATCTTTGCCAGCGGCTTCCGCAACATCTATGACGGCGGCGTGAACCGCGATGGCGAGCTGTTCGTCTATGACGCGGACATGGAGTATGACTTCAACACCTCCTGGTACCGGCCCACGCGCATCAACCATGTCGTCAGCGGTGCGGAGTTCGGCTGGCGCAACGGCGCGGGCAAGTATCCCGAGTTCTACATCGACAACCTGCCCGCCACGCTGAACATCGGCCCGGGCTCTCCCACCGGCTGCACTTTTGGTTATGGGGCGAAGTTTCCAGCCAGGTATCAGGAGGCCTTCTACGCTCTGGACTGGAGCTGGGGCAAGATTTACGCCGTCCATCTGAAGCCCAGCGGCAGCACCTACACCGCCACGAAGGAGGAGTTTGTCACCGGCGGCCCGCTGCCCGTGAGTGACGCCATCATCGGCAAAGACGGCGCGATGTATTTCACCATCGGTGGCCGCCGCGTTCAGAGCGGGCTGTATCGGGTGACCTATGCCGGCAAGGAGGACACCTCGTTGGTCTCATCGATCCAAACACGGACCGCAGTCTCCTCAGAAGAGGACGCGAGGAATCTCCGCCGCTCATTGGAAGCCTTCCACGGAAGGCAGGATACGAAGGCAGTCTCCACCGCCTGGCCGCATCTCAGCAGCACTGATCGTTACATCCGCGCCGCCGCACGCACGGCGCTGGAGCACCAGCCGCTGGATCAGTGGCAGGACAAGGCGCTCGGGGAGTCCGACGTCACTGCGCAAATTGAAGCCCTGCTCGCCCTCGCCCGCCGCACGGGCGTGTGCCCGACTCATCGTGAGGCGAATCATGTCGTCAACACGGCCGCTCGCGACGCCATCCTTGCCGCACTGTTGAAGCTCGACTTCGCCAGGCTCACACAGGATCAAAAACTCGGCTATGTGCGGCTCATTGAGATCGTCTTGCACCGCTTTGGCAATCCGGACGAAGCCACCGTCACTGCGCTGATTGCAAAGCTCGACCCCGCCTATCCTGCGGACAACTTCGAGCTCAACTGGCTGCTCACCGAGACGCTCGCCCACCTCCAGGCGCCCAGCACCGCCGCCAAGGGCATGGCCTTGATCGACGCCGCCGAAAGCCAGGAGCCGCAGATCGAATATGCACGCAGCCTGCGCTTTCTAAAAAGTGGCTGGAACAAGGAACTGCGCACACAGCAGCTCGAGTTCTTCCTGAAGGCCGCCAGCTACAAGGGCGGAGCCAGCTTCACCAAGTTCCTTGAATTCATCCGCAATGACAGCCTCGCCACCTTCACGGATTCCGAGAAGGCTGAACTGGCAGCGCTCATCGAGAAAAAGCCCGAGGTCAAAGGGGCGATTGAGCTGGCCGGCGCCATGTTTGTCGGCCGCACGCCGACGATGTGGACGCTCGACGAGCTCAGCAAGGCCGCAGCCAGGGGCATGAAGGGTCGCAGCTTTGAAAACGGACGGAAGATGTTCAGCGCCGCAGCCTGCTTCACCTGCCACCGCTTCGGCAATGCCGGCGGCATGACCGGCCCCGACCTCACCGGTGCCGGCGGGCGCTACAGCCCACATGACCTGCTCGACCAGATCATCAATCCCAGCAAGGAGATCAACGAACAGTTCGCCCCCATCGTCGTCACCAAGAACAATGGAGAGATCCTCAGCGGTGTCGTCGTCAACCTCAGCGGCGACAACGTCACGCTCAACACCGACCTCAGCAATCCTGACCAGCGCGCCAACATCGACCGCAAGGAGGTGAAAAGCATCGAGCCCAGCAAGGTCTCGCTCATGCCTCCCATGCTGCTCGCCATGCTCACGAAGGACGAAATCCTCGACCTGGTCGCCTATGTTCTCAGCGGCGGCGACAAGGACAACGCCATGTTTGCGAAGTAGGCCGCAAACAGGTGGCACAATGCCTGAACCGGATCCTGGGCGGCCGGTCAGGCGGCCACGAGGTCGTAGCCGCGCCATTCCTTGATGGTGACATCGACAAACTGACCGACGGGGAGCTTCTTGTTCACGAACACCGTCGTGTCGATGTCCGGCGCGTCCATTTCGCTGCGGGCAACTCCGGGCTCCTCAACCAGGACACGCATGGTCCTGCCGACGTGACGCTGGTTCACATGCTGCACGTTGCGCTCAATGGCTCGCATGGCCTCGTTCCAGCGCGCCTTGCGGGTCATGTGATGGATGTGACCCTCCATCTTGTCGGCACGGGTGCCCTCTTCGCGGGAGTAGTTGAAGATGCCTGCACGCTCAAACTTCTCATCCTCGATGAACTGCAGCAGCTCATTGAAATCAGCCTCCGTCTCACCGGGGAAGCCGACAATGAAGGACGTGCGGATGGCAATTCCGGGAATGCCCTTGCGGATGCGCTTCAGGAGATCGCGAATGTAGCCGCCCGAGGTTTCACGCCGCATGAGCGCCAGCATGTTGTCACTGATGTGCTGCAGTGGGATGTCGATATAACGGGCCACCTTCGGGCTTTCGGCGATGGCCTGGATGAGGTCATCACTCCAGTGTGCCGGATGGGTGTAGAGCAGTCGGATCCAGAAATCGCCGGGGATCTCATTCAAGGCCCGGATCAAGGTGCTCAAGGATTCGCCCTTGGAACTGTCCACACCCGAGGTCGGCCTCGGTCGCTCCCCTTCCCACTTGTCCATGCCAAAGTAGGTGGTGTCCTGGGAGATGAGGTTGATCTCCTTCACCCCGCTTTTCACAAGCAGCTCGACCTCCCTGACCACGCTGTCCTGGGTGCGGCTGCGATGCCGTCCGCGGATCTTCGGAATGATGCAAAAGGAGCATGGATGATTGCAGCCTTCGGCGATCTTCACATAGGCCATGTGCTTCGGCGTCAGGCGGAATCGCGGCGTGTTGTAGTCGGGAATGTACTGGGGGCCCTTGGTCACCAGGTTTTCCTGCTCGTGCTCCTTTACTCCAACCAGGTTCTGAATAATCGGGGCCACCTGGGTGATCTGATCCAGGCCGATGAACGCATCCACATCAGGCATGAGGTTCGGCAGCTCTTCCCGAAAGCGCTGGGAAAGGCAGCCGGCGACGATGATCTTCTGTTTCTTGCGCTTCTTGGACTCCCCGCGGGCATCCACAGCCTCGTGAATGGCCCCCACCGATTCCTTCTTGGCCATGTCAATGAAGGAGCAGGTGTTGATGATGAGCACATCAGCCAGGTCGGCCTCGGGCGTCATCGTCATGCCAGCCTGCTGAAGATGGCCGACCATGATTTCTGAATCGATGAGGTTTTTGGCGCAGCCGAGGGAAACGAGTCCGACTTTGATCATAAACGGGAAAAGGGGGCAGTCAGAATACGGCCAATCAGCACGGATGAAAGGCTTTTTACATCCTCACCCGACCTTGTCGACCTTGAGGTCGCGCAGCGAGTAGAGCTTCTCCTCCCGGCTCAGACCCGCCATCAGCCGCGCTCCCGTCCTCCTCCTCGCTCCATACCTCCCCCTCTCCGCCT
>JBIJBP010000097.1:0-19695 GCA_044345155.1 Prosthecobacter sp.
ACGCCATCGGCCTCCAGGGGCACTATGAGCTCGACACCGTCCCTTTTGACGCCCTTGAAAAGACCCTGGCCGCCATGAGGGCGATGCAGATGAAGGTGGTCGTCTCCGAGCTCGACATCGATGTCATTCCGCGCGGCCGCTGGTGGGCGGACAACGGCACGGAGCGCGAGGCGCTTTCCAAACTGAATCCGTACGCCGACGGGTGCCCGCCGGAGGTTCTTCAGCGGCAGGCGGAGCAGTATGCCCGGCTTTTCCGGCTGTTCCGGAAGTACGCCGACACGATCCTGCGTGTCTCCTTCTGGAACCTGCATGACGGTGAGAGCTGGCTGAACGACTTCCCCTGGAAGCGTGTGAATCATCCGCTGCTCTTTGATCGTCAGGGGGGGCAGAAACCCGCTTATCAGGCCGTGCTGCGCGAGCTGGCGATGGAGCCCACAGCGCCGCCGACGGGCCAAAGCATTCCGCCTCAGCCGCGCCCATCCTGGAGCGCCATCCATCTCAATCCCGACGACAAGCCCGCCTTTCCGGCACCGGCCGCAGGCTGGGACGTCAGGCGCGAGGACATCCCGCACGGAAGGCTTGAAATGATCGAGTATGATTCAAAGACCGTCGGTGTGCGCCGAAAGATGAATGTGTACACGCCGCCAGGTTATTCGGCGGAGCGAAAATATCCGGTGCTCTATCTCCTGCACGGCATCGGTGGCGATGAAACCGAGTGGGCCCGATACGCACAGCCGGAGGTGCTTCTCGACAACTTGATCGCCGAAGGCAGGGCGCGGCCGATGATCGTCGTCATGCCGAACGGCCGGGCTCAAAAGGACGACCGGGCCGTTGGCGACATCTTCCGGCACATCCCTGCCTTCCTCGTCTTCGAACGTGACCTGTTTGACGACATCATCCCCACGATTGAATCTCGCTACAGTGTGCAGGCTCAGCGTGAGCACCGGGCCCTCGCAGGCCTGTCGATGGGTGGTGGACAGACGTTGAACATCGGTCTTGCTCACCTGGATCGTTTTGCCTGGCTCGGTGGTTTTTCCGCAGGTCCTAACACGCGGACGAATGAGGAGCTGCTGCCCGATCCCGCCGCCGCCCGCTCCTTGAAGCTCCTGTGGCTCTCCTGCGGCAGCCGCGACGGCCTACTTCACATCAGCCAGGATGTGCATGCCTTTCTGACGGCCAGGCAGATCCCGCATGTCTGGCACGTCAGCGATCACGCCCACGCCGCCGCCGAGTGGAAGCAGGCTCTTTACAGGTTTCTGCAAAAGCTGGAGTTTTAGAGATCATGCCAGGAGGCTGTTTTGGAACCGGAGAATCAGGGGCGCTCGATGATGAAGGCTGGGCGTAATGGCACGCCCTGTGACAGCGCCTCATAGTGGTCGGAGCGCCAGAAGTTCTTCAAGTCGGCGGCGGTGATGAGCTGCAGGCCCGGTGTGGCGACGGCGGGATTGCAGAGGATGTAAAGCTCCTCCTCCGCAGTGTAGCCACAGACATTGGAGGTGTGCCCGGCACCGCCTTTGGGGTAGTGCAGACCGATGTGCTTGAAGTCGACGATGACGGGTCGTCCGACGTCGAATTCATGTTTCAGCATGACGGTGGCCTGGACGATGCCTTCATCATCGGCTGTGTACGTGACGATTTTCCAACGCTGGCCGGTCTTCCATGAGGCATCCAGCAGGGACCCCAGTCTGTGCCGGTGCCAAGCACGGCGGAGGCCATGCTCGACGCGGCACCGCCTTCGGCTCGACAGCCGTCAGACCCGCAGCGCGGGGCTGATGATGTCGTTGGATGGAGACTGGGGGCATGTGCTGTGAGTGAGGGCGTGGATGAAAGGAATCCTTTGCGAGTGCTGCCAGGCGGGCAAAAGATGACCTTCATGAAGCTCTCGACCACCCTGGCGATCCTTGCGCTGTTTGCCGCCGTTCATCATGCTGCGGCGGAGGCGGTGCCGGTGAAGATTCTGCCAGGCAAAGGCATCATGCGCGGCGGTGAGCACTACTTTGTCAAAGGCGCGGGCGGTGAGAAGCATCTTGATGAACTCGTGGCCGCGGGCGGCAACAGCATCCGCACCTGGACGACGAACGGCCTCGACGAGATCCTCGATACCGCGAAGAAACGCGGCCTCACCGTGTGCGCGGGCATCTGGCTGGAGCCGGAGTGCAATTGGTTCTCGTATGCCAACACAAAGCACTGCGCGAAGCAGATCGCGCGAGTCGTGAATGAGGTCGTGAAGCATCGCGATCATCCCGCTCTGCTGTTTTGGGGCCTTGGCAACGAAGTCGAAGGCGATGGCAGCAACGCGGCGTATTGGAAGCAGCTCGAAGTGCTCGCGCAGATCGTGAAGCAACTCGATCCGGCGCATCCGACCTTCACCGCTGTGGCGGGGCTTTCGCCAGACAAAGCGAAAGGGCTCAATGAGCACACGCCGAGCCTCGACTTCGTCGGCATCAACACCTACGCCGCGCTGCCGTCATTGCGGAAGCACCTGGTCAAAGTCGAGTGGAAGCGTCCGTGGGTGGTCACTGAGTTTGGGGCGCAGGGTTTCTGGGAAAGCCCGCGTGCGCCGTGGGGTGCGCCGATCGAGCAAACGAGCGGCAACAAAACCAAAACGATCCGCAAAGGCTACGAAGCTGCGATCCAGCCCGGTGGCGACTGCTGGGGCGGCTATGTGTTCCTCTGGGGCCAAAAACAAGAGGCCACCTCGACGTGGTTTGGCATCTTCACCGAGCAGGGCGAGTCAACCGCCGTCGTCGATCTGATGCACGAGCTTTGGAAAGGCTCGCCGCCGCCCGAGCGAGCACCGGACATCGTCACGCTCACCAGCGAGGCCGCGAAGAAGGAGATCGCCCCCGGCAGTGAGTTTCAGGGGCAGGCCGAGGCCACCGATCCCGATGGCGATGCGCTTTCCTGGCACTGGACCGTTACGGTCGAGAGCGCCGGTCGCAATGAGCAAGGCCGAGAACGCCCCACCAAGCCGCTGCCCGATTGCGTACTGAAAGCCGAAGGCGCTCACGCCACTTTCCGCGCCCCGAAAAAACCCGGCGACTACCGCGTCCATCTCCGCGTGACCGATACCCATCAACGCGCCGCGACGGCCAATTTCCCCTTCAAGGTCATGGCCCCGTGAAGGGTGGGCGTTGGGGCGGAGGTGAGCGGCAAGCATCAACGCCGATGAGTCAAACACGGCATCATGCGGGCCGTCTTGTGGAGTCTTACCCGCTCGTTTGACGAAAGCGGCATAGCAGAAGGCTCAGCATGTCTGATCTGATGCCTCCGGGGCTGCATCACATGGATGTAATCACTTCTCGATCTCCTGACGTGTCGCGATGGGCACCTAGCCGATCGCAAAGCCCTTCGGCGGAGTGAGGGTGAGCGCAGGGCAACCTCCGCCAACTTATCGAGATCGGGCGGGGTGAGATAATCACGATCCTTGGTCCAGGCGCGATGCAGTTTCTCAACGTGTTGCTGCACTTGCTCGCGTTCTTCGAGCGTGAGGTCGGCGGTGAGCATCGCGGGCTGGTCGGCAAAGCGATATCAGAAGCAGGTGACCGTGCTGCCGTCGCCGGGCTTGGCTTTGAAGACGCCGGCGACGGGGCCGGGCTTTTTCTAGATGGTTTTTGCCAGACTCAAAAAGTGTCAGGATGAAGGGTGGTTCCAGCTTCGAGCTTTTCCGCCGGCCGCACAGAGGGGCAAAGATTCGCTGAAAGATTCCCGCTGCACAAAACCTTCTATATACACAAGTGTTCACACATATAGAAAATGCCTCGCAAAGCCACATCCTGCCGTAAAGCGACCTCTCCTGTTCAAGACTCAGGCTTCAGCACGCCAAGTCTTGACCGTGCTCTCGCGGTGTTGCGTTGCCTTGGCGCAGCTTCGGGTGGGTTGACGCTTTCTGAAATCGCGGAGCAGTTGGGGTTGTCCGTAAACTTTGTCTATCGCGTCACGCAGTCGCTGGCTGTACATGGCTATGTGGTGCGGGATGCGGAGAAGCGCTTCAGCATCGGGGCGCAGATGCTGTCGCTGTGCCAGCCGGTGGTGGATGATGTGCCGCTGGCGGAGGCCGCCCTGCCAGCGATGCGCTGGCTGAGCGAGCAGACAGGTGAGGCGGCACACCTCGGCATCATCAGCGGCCATGAGGGCATTGTGCTGGAGCGTGTGATTGGGCGGGCGATGATCAAGTTTTACGTGGAGCGTGGCACGCGTTTTCCGCTGCACACGAGCGGTCCAGGGAAGGTGATGCTGGCCTTCATGCCGGAGGCGGAGCGAGACGAAGTGATTGCGGGCATGAAGTTTGAGCGCTTCCAGCCGTGGACGATTTCGAATCGCAAAGACTTCCTCAAATGCCTCGACGACGTGCGGAAGAAGGGCTGGGCCGTGGATGCGGGCGAGCACTTGGAGGGACATCACTGCCTTGGCGCTCCTATTCTCGACACGGAAGGCAGCGCCATCGCCAGCCTGTGGATCACCGGACCAAGCCAGCGACTGCCCGAAGAGCGCATGGTGAAACTGGCTCCCGTGGTGAAGAAGGCGGGAGCGATGGTCACAGCGGCGCTGAACCCCACGCTTACACAAGCATGAAAGCCCTGGTTGCCATTCTCCTGCTGGCCATCCCGCTCCAGGCCGAGGAGCGCTATCTGCTCGCGGCGGACAATCAGGTCATCGAGATCGACCGGAGTGGCAAAGTCGTCTCCGTGCTGAAGCATCCCAGCCATGGCGGGATCTACGACGCGGCACGGTTGCCGGATGGCGGCATCGCGTATGCGCACCGGGGCGGGCTGGCGGTGTTTGATGCGGGGAAGAAGCTGGTCATGGAGCACAAGGCCCGTGCGGGCGGCAAAGGCGTGGAAGCGAACAGCGTGGCGGTGCTCGATGGCGGCAAAACGTTCGCGCTCATGGACAGCGGCGTGAATCAAATCCGCATCGTCGATCGCAGCGGCGCGGTGGTGAGCGAAACACCGCTGCCTGATCTCAAAGACGATCCGCTGCATTTTCGCTATCGCATGATTCGCGAGGTGCCGGGCGCGAACGCCTTCTGGGTCGGTCAATACGGCCGCAAAACGGTGCTGAAGGTGGAGAAAGGCTCGGGCCGCGTGTTGCAAAGCATCCAGCTCGATCGGCTGTTGAAACCATCGTCCACGGTGAAGAAGGCTTTTGCCACTTTACAGGATGCGGATGGTTCATTGTGGGTGGCCACGTCCACGGGTTGTCAGTTGCTGCATGTGGATGCGAAGGGGAAAAAGCTCGACTGCTGGACCATCGAAGACCTCGGCCTGCAATGCCGCTACCTGCTCGGCATGTCGAGCCTCGCCAATGGCCATCTGCTCATCGCCTGCGGAGACTATCACCTGCAAAAACCGGATGAAGGCCGCGATGTGCTCGCGGAGATCGACAAGGCCGGAAAAGTCGTGTGGAAGCTCACGCGGGATCAGTTGGTGGATCAAATCGAGGGCAGCATCGACAAGAAGAGCGGCCTTGAAGAGCTGCGCATCACGAACGTGCATGTCTTTGACGCACCGGCAGCGAAATCCGCCTCCACGAACCCAATCCACGGCTTCATCGACAAGCACTGCATCGACTGCCATGACGATGGCGTTTCCAAAGGTGACTTCGACATCACAGCGCTGGCCTTTGACCTCAGTCATGCCGACACACGCGACCGATGGACACGCGTGTTTGACCTCATCGAAAAGGGCGAGATGCCGCCGCCGGAGAAGTCGAAGGTCAGTGCGGATGAACGGCAGGCTGTCGTCAGGCAACTCGCGGCGGACTTACTCGCCGCCGCGCAGGCTGATCAAGCGAAGAACGGTCGCGGCCCCGTTCGCCGGCTCACGCGGGTGGAGTTTGAAAACAACCTCCGCGTGCTGCTGAAGCTGCCGCATCTGGACATCCGCGACAAACTACCTGAGGACCGCGATTCGCACGGCTTCACCAAGGTCTCCGCTTTGCTCGACATGTCGCATGTGCAACTCGATGCCTATCTCGACGCCACGGAGGCCGCGCTGCGCACGGCGATGGCCGACTCCAAACCACCCGCAGCGCCGGTGACACAGCGCTTCACCGGCACTGACCTCTTTCCCACGCTGGAAACCTTCGGCGAGCGCGAGGCGATGTTCTTCGCCAGGGACAATCGCATGGTGCCCATCACCAACGCGCAGCTCAAAGACATGACACCGGAGCAGCGTCGCGATCCCACGCTCGAAATGGCGCTTTTCCGATCCGCGACATGGCCTTACTATGGTTATCCGCGTGGTTTCCGAGCCAGGGAGAGTGGTGCGTATCGCGTGCGCTTTGCGGGCCGTGCCGTGCGGCAGGTGCGTGACTTCCGTCTCGTTCCCGCTCATGAACCCATCGCGATGAGCTTTCGCGCCCGTCAGCCTTCTGGCCCGGATGTCTCCGGCGATGTGCGTGAGACCGGCGGTTGGATGGATCTGCAACCGGAGGCGCGTGAGTTTGAGACAACGATTCATCTCAAAGCAGGCGAAACCTTCGAATACAGCCCGCTCGGCCTGCCGGTGCCTTTCATCCGCACCGACGGAGGCTTCTTCTACGACTACCCGCCGATGACGCCGGAGGGTCATCGCGGCGTGGTGATTCAATGGCTCGAAGTCACGGGCCCGATTCGCGAGAAAACATGGCCGCCGCCTTCCCACCACGTTTTGTTCGATGAAGTGGATGTCGCGAAAGCCACCGCCGCCGATGCAGAAAGGCTTTATCGCCGCTTTGCCTCGATGGCCGCTTTGCGCCCGATGAGCGAGGAAGCCCACCAACCGTTTTTGAAGCTCATCCAGGCCAAATTGACAGCCGGAGCGCCTTTTGCCGAGGCGATGCTCGCGGGCTATCAAGCTCTGCTGTGCTCGTCTCACTGCCTTTACCTCACCGAGCCACGAAACGACTCTGCAGACACGCATTTTGCCATTGCGAACCGTCTCTCGCACTTTCTCTGGAACTCGCGGCCCGATGACGAGCTGGCCCAACTCGCGAAAAAGGGCCGTTTACATGACCAAGCCGTGCTGCGTGCTCAAACCGTGCGCATGATCACCGATCCTCGCTTCGAGCAGTTTGTGCGCACTTTTGCCGAGGAATGGCTCGACCTCCGCAAACTGCGACGCGACATCCCGGACGAGCGTTTGTATCCCGAGTATCGCAAAGACGACTACCTCGTGGACTCCATGGAGGACGAGACGCAAGCCTTTCTCCGCGCCATGGTGCGGGAGAACCTGCCCGTCAGCACGGTCATCGCTGCTGACTTCACCTTCGTGAACGACCGCCTCGCCGCGCACTACGATCTGCCGCGTGTGAATGGCTCCGCGATGCAGCGCGTGACCTTGCCGAAGGGCAGCCCGTATGGCGGACTGATCACGCAAGCCGCGCTGATGAAACATACCGCGAACGGCACCACCACCTCACCCGTGCTGCGCGGCGTGTGGATCATGGAAAAGCTGCTCGGCCAGCCGCCGCCACCGCCGCCGAAAAGCGTGCCCGCCGTGGAGCCTGACATCCGCGGAGCCACCACGATGCGAGCCTTGCTCGCGAAACACACGGAATCCAAAACCTGTGCCTCATGCCACGCAAAGTTTGATCCCGTCGGCTTCGCGCTGGAGAACTTCGATGTCATGGGCGCATGGCGGGATCGCTATCGTGGCATGGAGCGTGGAGAGAAAATCACCGGCATCGATCCCGCCGGGCATCCTTACACCTATTTCGTCGGCCAGTCCGTCGATGCCTCAGGCAGGCTCCCCACCGGCCAAACATTCCGCGACATCCACGATCTCAAAAGCCTCCTCGCCGCCAGCCCGCGTCAACTCGCCAAAAACCTCCTCGAACACCTCATCCTCCACGCCACCGGCACACCCGTGGGCTTCGCCGACCGCGAAGAAGTCGAATCAATGCTCGCTAAATGTGAGGCAGGTGGCTTTCGTGTGCAGGACTTGGTGCACGCGCTTGTGCAAAGCCAGATCTTCCTTGGCCCAGAACTCCAGCCATGAACACACCGCACATCACCACCACCCTCCCGCGCCGCCGCTTTCTTCGTGGTCTCGGAGTCACGTTTGGACTTCCCCTTTTGGAGCAAAACATGACCCATGCGTCTGCTCAGACGCCGCCCAAGCGCTTGCTGCTGATCTCCAACAACCTCGGGCTGCTGCCGCAGCAGTTTTTCCCAAAGGACAAAGGTGCGGGCTACACACTCTCGCCCTATTTGCAGGAACTCGCGGCCTTCCGAAAGGACTTCACCATCTTCAGCGGCCTCTCGCACCCTGCCGTCACTGGCGGTCACAGCACGGAGAACTGCTTCCTCACCGCCGCGCGTGATCCCACCCGCAGCGGCTTTCGCAACAGCATTTCGCTCGACCAGTTCGCAGCGGAAAAGCTCGGCCAGCAGACGCGCTTTCCCACGCTGAACCTCGGCGTGAACATCGACAAGGCGAACCGCAGCCTCTCGTGGACCCGTGATGGAGTGCTACTGCCCGCTGAAGACAGCCCGGCGGCTTTGTTTCGCAAAATGTTCATCCAAGGCGATGCCAGGCAGACCGCCGCCTCGCTGAAGCGGCTTCAGGATCGTGGCAGCATCCTCGACGCCGTGCGCGATGACATCCGCGGCTTCCAACGCAACCTCGGCGGCCCGGACAAAAGCCGGCTTGATCAATACCTGACCTCCGTGCGCGAGCTGGAGCTGCGCCTCAGCGTCTCAGGCGAATGGGAGCAAAAGCCCAAACCCAAACCGCAAAACAAGACCACGGAGCCCAAGGACATCGAGGACAAGGCCAAGTTCTTCCCGAAGATACAGCTCATGCTCGACATGGCCCGTCTGGCCTTTGAGTCCGACTCCACGCGCATCATCACCCTCATGGTGGACGGCTTTGCCACGCCTGTTTTTGAAATCAACGACCAGCAGCGCACCCGCGACGGCTACCACAACCTCAGCCATCACGGGCAATCGAAGGAAAAGCTCGCCGAACTCGAAAAAGTGGACCTTCAGCAGATGCGCCACCTGCGCCAGCTCGTCACCGCGCTCGCATCCACTCCAGCCGCCGATGGCGGACGTCTTCTCGATCAAACCATGATCCTCTACGGCAGCAATCTTGGCGATGCGAACATCCACAACTGCACCAACCTGCCCATCCTCCTCGCTGGTGGGGGCCTCAAGCACGGCAGCCATCTCGCCTTCGACTCCGTGCAAAACAAACCCCTCTGCAATCTCTTCGTCACCATGCTCCAGCATCTCGGTGTCGAGACGGACAGCTTTGGCAGCAGCGCAGGAACGGTGAATGAGATAAAAGCATAAGCACACCAGATGAAGACGTGAGCGCCGCATGTGCCCGGAGTACTCCAAATGCGGCGGTTGAACAGGGAATGCTGCCAACTGTTCGCAAGGTGCCCCTGCGCCAATGAATCTCCCGACTATAGCATGCCTGCGGCATGCTGCGCGGGTTTCTATCAATAAGGCAACATTAACAGCGCCTCCGCGAAGGCTTTTCCCATCATCGCAAAGGTCTTCGCGCAGCCGAGGTAATGATAGCCGGCATTCGAGGCACCGCGTTTCCACAGCGCTTCCTCGGCGGGCGAGATGAGCTTGGCTTCGTAATTCTTCAAATACTCGCGCTTCTCCGCTTCGGTCATGTGACCATCGGCGTTCGCGTGGTCTTTGTGCTTTGAGTTGAGGTAATGGCCCATCTGGCGGATTTGGGCGCGTTTGTCGTCGATGGCGGCGAGTTCTTCCGCCCAGAACGGCGCGGTGGGCACGGCGAAGACATTGCCTTTGAACTCGGGCATCAAAGCGGGCGCGGTCATGGCCTTACGGAAGGCGACGGTGTCCTTCTCGGCCTTCAAGCCGCCGACGCCCATGACGCCGATGACGAAGGGCATCTTCGGTGCGTTCAGATCCTTGCGCACATCGCGGATGAAGTGCGCGAGGAGGTCGCTGTAGAGCGTGAAACGGCCCGGCTTGCCGCGATCGGGATACGTGTGGCCGTCCACCATGTCGTTGAAGCCTTGGAGCCACACGAAACCCGCGATCTCGTGGCCGCTTCTGGCCTCGTAGGCTGGGCAGACGCGTTTGGGGTCCGCGAGCACGCGCTTCACATGCTCGATCATGTAGCGATAGAATCGGCCGGTTTCATGTTTCTTCTCTTCAAGCCATTGCTTCATGTCCTTCGGCACGCCATGGCCTGGCGGTCCGTAGTAGAGCTTCTTCTGGTAGTCGTTGAGTTCATAGGGACCTGCGCTCGGCGGACGAAACTCCGTGTTCAAGCTGCGACCGCCCCACGCGGTCTTGATGATGAGAATCGGCTCCTTCAGCGCGGCCTCCATCGTGAGGCCAAAAGTGAACTCAGGGCCGATCTTGCCATTCGACTTCGTGGCATCGTCTCGGGCCCCGTAGCCCGCCGTGAGCTTGCCGGTGCCCTCGCCATTCGCGCTGCCGTCGTATTTGCCGGTGAGGAAGGAGATCCAGGTGTGATCGCACACACGCGGCTCGCCTTTGTCATCGCGCATCAACTTCAACAGCGGCGAGGTCGCCGGATCATCGCCGATATAGTCAAAGGTCTCGATCTTCGCATGGCCCTCCATGTTCGACTGTCCGGCAAGGATGAAGACCTTCAGTGGCGCGGCTTGGAGCGATGCCGCGATGAGAAGCATGGCAGGAATCAGTTTCACGGGCTGGCGAGTTGGTGAATCGTTCCATGCAGCACTCGGTCGCCGATTTTCAGTTCGTAGCACCACGTCGGAGTTAGATCAGGGATGTCGAGAGTGATCGTCTTCCTGTCTTCGCTCAGCTTCACACCACGAATCGTCAGTTCGTGCTCGTCAAAGTGCTTCGAGCCGTAGTTCTTTGTGCGTTTGAGGGACCACACTTTGACGCTGCTCTTTGTGTCGGTGATGGGATCGCTGAACGTGATGCCAAGCACTCCTTTCGCCGCATGAACGGCCAGCGGCACCTGCGCGGGCAGCGGGCCACGGCGGATGCGATGAAAGCCGCCCGTTGAGGTTGCGTTCCCAGCCCACGCAAACATCCCGCAGGTGTAGAGCGCGCCATCGCTGCCAAAGCGGCCACGCATGATGCCGGTGGCGAAAGCGGGCATGGGCAGCTCGCACACCGCTCCCTGCCATTTTCCGTTCACTTCTTCGTGCGGGATGATGAAGGCGCAACCTGTGCCGTAGCTGAGATTGAGCAACGAGCCTTCGAGATTGCCCCACGCGTTTTTTGGCACCCAGATGAGTTCCGCAGGACTGCGATCCTTGTCGTTGGTGATCCAGACCATCGGCGGCTCCATCGCGGCGTCGGATTCGTCGGTGACGCTGGTGTAGCCATACATGTTTCCGTAGAAGCCGCCGACTTTGACGCGGTTGATGCGGTTCTTCGGCGTCCAGAAGCCTTCCTGGTCGGTGACGAAGAAGGTGCCGTCGTCATTGAGGCACACGCCGTTCGCGGCGCGGAAGCCGGTGGCGAGGATTTCGGTCTTTGAGCCATCGGCGCTGACCTTCAGCAGCGTGCCGTGCTGCGGAATGACACTGTCGAGCGCATGGCGGCCGGATTTGGCATAGTAGAAATTGCCCGCCGCATCGGTTTGCAGGCCCATCGCGAACTCATGGAAGTGCTCGGTGACCTGCGCGTCGTCGTTGAAGCACTCGATGAAGTCGGTTTCGCCATCCGCGTTCAAATCGACGAGCTTGGCGAGTTGATCGCGGCAAAGCACAAACAGCTCGCCATCGCGAAACTTCACGCCCAGCGGCTGGAACAGCCCGCTGGCGATCCGACGCCACGTCAGTGTGGCAGGCGCTTTCGCCATCAAGCCGTCGACACGCCAGATATCGCCATTCCACGTCGCCACGATGGCCGCCTTGCCATCCGGCGTGAAATCGAAGCCGCCGGGGCGCATCCAGCTTTGAAATGGATTCTCCACCGGCAGCGAAAAGTCATCGACGATGAACGCGGCATCGTCTTTGCCTGCCACGGACGTCGTGGTGACGGTTTGCGGCCATTGCGCCGGAGCGCCTTTCGTCAGCGGAGCCAGATCGAGCGGCGCGACGAAGTTTTTCGCCATCGTGTCGAGTGAGGCCGGATCGACGCGGGAGATGAAAAAGCGCGATTGAGCCCCCGAAGCCAACCTGGCAACCCAAAAGCCGTTTTCGCGCTGCAATTCGCCCTCGCCCTTTAAGATGACATTCACGCTGTCGGGTGCCACACGCAGAAAAAGCGGGCGTTTGGCATCGGCGACGTTCACCGTGCGCACGAGGATCGGTGTGGAGCCGTAGTCCATCCACGAGGGCGATTCGAGCACGCGTGTGCCATGAATGCTCGCGGCGATCACGCTTTGGTTTTGATGCTTGTAGAGCCCGAGAAAGCGCAAGCCAGCCACGGGGCCGTATTTTTTGCCGTCTTTGGCCGCGCTGCGTGTGTCTTCAAAACTACCGCTGAGGCTCCAGCCGGGCTCGACGGGCAACACGAACTGTTTTTCGCCGGTGAGGCTCGTGTGCGTGCCGTGGCTGCCATCAAAAGCGATGCCTTTCCAGTCCACAAACGCGCCGGTGCTCGCGGCCGCCACGCGCATCGTGTCGTGATCGTAAACCATCCATGCGCGACCTTTCGTTACGCCGCCAGGACCCTCATCAAGGCGGATGGCGATGCCTTTTTGAGCGATGTTGTCCGCGGCGACCTCCAGCGTCCAAAACAGCACGTTGCCGAGTTCCATGCGTTGATACGGCGGCAGCGTGGTGTCGATCTTTTCGGCCTCGGCGCGTGCGACACCGCGTGGCAGCGCGGCGAGGTTGATGTCTTTGAGCTGCGACGGATTGTGTGGTCGCAGGAAGGTCTCGCGGATGTATTGGATGACTGCATACTTCTGCGCGGTGGTGTATTGCGGCTGCGGCACCATCTGGCCGAAGCCTTTGGTGAGCGTGAGATACATGGAGAAGGGATCGCTGCCGTTTTTGAACTGCCCCTCGGCAAATCGCAGCGCGGTGGGCAGCGATCCGGGTTGCTCCTTTGTGCCGTGGCAAACGACGCACAGCGTTTTGTAGATCGTCGCGCCTTCTTTGAGCGTCTTCGCATTCCATCCGGTCACGATTTCGGCGTGATCGCTGCGCTCCAGCGCCTGCACCCAGCCGCCGCCGCCCGCGATGACCGGTTTGCCGCTCGACTTCGGCGTGTGCGTGAAGTCGGGTGTGTTCGCGCCCGCGCCGCCGTCTTTGAAGAGCAACGCGATCTCTTTTCGTGGCAGCGCACGCTTCCACACCTTCACCATGCTGATTTTACCGTTGGTGAAATCGCCGCCGAAGTTCGGCGCGGCCCTTCCCACTTTGAAAACATGCCCTTTTTGATCCGGTTTCGTGAAGTTGGCCTTTTCCGCGATCTCTTTGCCATCGAGCCACAGCTTCGCGGTGCCACCGCTGACACTCAGCACGGCTGTGTGCGGCTTGCCGTCGTTTACTTTCGGGCCGGACTTGATCGCCCCAAGCCAGCCGATGTCATACACGAGCCTGCCCCCGCGAATGAAAAGCGCCTTCGCATCCGGCGACCACTGACCTGTCGGCGCGCACATCGAGAACAGCGTGCCTTGCCCCGTCGATTCAAACTCCGCCATCGTCGTGAAGTCCGCACCGAGATTGAGCCCCGCGTCCGGAAAGTCCTGCGCTCCCGTTTTCGCCAATGCCGACACTTCCTCCGGTCCCCGCACGAGTTCGCCATCGTTCCACACACGCAGCACCGGCGCACCTTTCACCGGGTGCTCCACGGCGATATCGTGCGGACCTTTCGCATCGAGTGAGAGCGTGAGCTCACCGCATAGCTTGACTTTCGAAGCGCCTTCGAGATGCAGACGATAGTTCGCCGGCCATTCAGGTGCATCAAGCGGCAGCCCGTCGCGCGGTGTGGCGGCTATGATTGGCTGATAAGCCAGAAGGAATATTAACAACAGGCGCATAGAAGAGATGGATTATGAGTGGTTAACGGGTCCGCTGAGTATTCTGATAAAGTCCTCGCTGGACCAATGTTTGCGGTCGGACACTTGACCGTCACCAAGTTCGATGATGCGAAGGACGCCATCGCTTCTCATGGCAGTGTCCACGGTGAAGAAAGGACTTTTGATTCGTTCGGCGGCTATACGGACCAGTTCGGGAACTTCAACGCCATCGCCGAAAAGAACGCCCAGATACACGAAATAACGTTTTTCAGATGCGGTATCGTAAGATTCCAACCTCCGCGCCCAGATGCCGCCTTCGATCTGGCCTCGATACTTCTTCATCTTGTCGATGACTGTTGGTATCTGGCTCAGATCCCTCACAACCGATCCTCCGTCCGTCGCCAACGACTTAACGTAGTCTTTCAGGAAGCATTCTTCCCATCCATCGGCCAGCAGAGCGCCTGCGATGTCATCATGCTCCGAAAATATCCTCGTTTCAGCCGTGAACTCTGAGAGCAAAGGAAGCCAACGCGGCAGGTGATGACATACAATATAACTCTCCGGGCATGTCAGCATGTTCGCCCCAAGCGCTTCGATGGCGTCGTTTAATCTTCGGTAATCAGTCTCTGACAGCATCCAGCCGCGATAAATCACGGATTCGCCTGCCAGTGGTTTGGTTCGGAACTTTAGCTCACCCGCCTGAAAGTCTTCATAGCTGAACAATGAGACTGCGATCCCTGCGGCAATCGCGGCGTCATGCTCTTCGGCATAAACTTCGTCGGGACGTTTGGGCTGAAAGCAGTCCGATGGATAAAGCAGCCGTAGTGAAGTGTTCATGATCAAGAAACCGTTCCCAATGATACAGCCGTTCGATCTGATGTTTGCGCTTTGGTCGGCAGTCGGGCAAACTGCGGCATGAACTCAGACGTCACTCAACCGATCCCCCTCGAGGAGGCGCAACGGATATGGACCTTGCAGAAGCAGAACAAGCCGCTCTCGCAGCGGGACATCGACCTTCTCCACCAAGCTGCCGAATGGCAAATGTGGGTCAGCCACGGGATCCGGGTTCGTTGATCGTGAGCAGTCGCCGGGTGGACGCACATAGACCATGTAAGCTGTATCTGAAAAGATAGATTTAGTAGGCAGGAGAATGGTGGCAGAAGAATAAAGACCACGAAGCCCGATTTCATGAGCGGTCGATGACGAAAGCTGGCCGGGAAAGCACGCCTTTGGACAGTGCGCCGTAGTGATCGGAGCGCCAGAAGTTCTTCAAGTCAGCGGCGGTGATGAGTTGCAGGCCGGGCGTGGCTACGGCGGGATTGCAGAGGATGTAGAGGTCGTCTTTCGCGATGTAGCCGCAGACGTTGAGCGTGTGTCCGGCGCTGCCATTTGGGTACTGAGGGCCGATGTATTTGAAATCGACAATGACGGGTCGTCCGGCATCGAGCTCGCTTTTGAGCATGTTCGTGGCTTGAGCGAAACCTTCATCATCAGGCGTGTAGGTGACGAGTTTCCACTTTTGGCCGATCTTCGCCGAAGCATCGAGCAAGTGGCCCCAGTCCGTGCCGGTGCCGAGCGGGGAAGGGCACAGCTTTTTGTAATCCCAACCACCGAGTGTGTGCCCCTGAAAGCGGGCGAAGATGGCGCAGGCGGTGCTGCCGCAGTTGTTGTATCCCTGGAGGATGTGCGGCATCTGTACAAAGGCGAACTTGCCCGGTTCGCTTTTGCGCTGGCGATATTCGATGAGCTTCAAGAGATCCGCGGCTTGCTGTGCGGAGGCGTTGCCAGAGGGCTGTGAAGGATGGCCCGTGGCGGTGGTGGGAAAAAGTCCCGCTGCCTTGTTCCAGCTAGCTTTGGCAGCCTCGATCTCGCCCGCTTGAAAATGCAGTTCACCGAGGAAAACCAGGCCCGAAGGATCATTCAGCCCCGCCGCACGCTCGGCCAGCTTTCGCGCAAGCACGGGATCAGCAGGAATGCCTTCACCCGCATGATACGCCATCGCCGCCACGGCTGCGGCGCGACCATGACCATTCTCCGCCGCCTTCTTCCACCATTCGAGCGCCTTCGCGCAATCCTGCTCGGTGCCCTGCGCACCAAAGTAGCACTGGCCGAGATTGAATGCCGCAGCGGCTGACTCATCCGCCGCTGCCTTGAAGTAGGCGATGGCAACCGGCGGGTTTCGTATTACCACGGCTCCCCGCAAGTAAGCGAAACCCACGAAGTCGAGCGCATCAGGCAAACCGGCATCCGCCGCCTTGTGCGCCCATTGCATGGCCTGGGCGTCGTCTTTGGCGATGCCTTTTCCATCGCGGAGACAAATAGCGAGTTCGAGCTGCGCTTTCGCATCGTCACCCGCGGCGAGGCGTTGCAGTTCAGCGATGTCTTTGGCAGGCAAATCCATGATCATGAGCAGGCTGACGAGAGCGATGGGAAAAGAAGGGGGTTTCATGAGCAAGAGCAGCTCCCGCAGCCTTTCTTCAGGCCCGCGAGGCGTTTTTCGATTTCAAGGGAGGTCGGGGTGATGGCGAGGCCGCCGAGGGAGGTGCAGCGGTGCTCGCGGGGCATGCGCTCGGCGACGGCCTTGGCGGCGTCGATGACTTCATCGAGCGGGATGAGCGGATCATAGCCGGCGAGGGCCATGTTCGCGCAGGAGAGCGCGTTGCTGTCGGCCATGACGTTTTTGCCGAGGCACGGAGCCTCGACTCGGTTCGCGATGGGATCGCAGATGAGGCCGAGCATGCTCTGGAAAGCCATCGAGGCCGCGGCGATGGCCTGATCGCGCGTGCCGTCGGCGAGCGTGACGAGCGCGGCGGCGGCCATGCAGGCCGCTGCACCGCCTTCGGCCTGACAGCCGCCGACTTCCGCCGCAAAGGTCCAGCGTGTGGCGATGAAGACGCCGATCAATCCAGCGGCGAGCATCGCCTTGGCCATGTCTTCCTCGTTTTGGTTCATCGACTCGGCCATGGCGATGACAGCTCCTGGCAGCGCGGCGCAGGCGCCTGCGGTCGGCGCCGCGACGATGACGCCCATGCTGCTCTTCACCTCCATCAAGGCGGTGACGTAAAGGATGATGCGGTTCAAGGCGCCGCCATCGAGCAAGCGGCCCGCTTTCATCATCTCGGCAAAGCGTCCGCTCTGATGATGCAGCACGCGATCTTCGTAACTCGTGCCCGAAATGCCGCTGGCGATGGATTTGCGCAGGATGCGGACGATATCCGTCATCTTCTCGATGACTTCTCGCTCGGTGAAGCTGCCGCGAGCACGCTCGTATTCGATGGCGAGCTGCCAAAGAGGCGTATTTTTGGCTCCGTCGTGGGCAAGCATGGCTGCGCAGCTCGTGAAGGGCACCTGGAGGTCTTTGCGAGAAGGGACGGGGAGGACGGGAGAGAGCTTTTTGACGGAAAGAGGGCCTAAAGGGACCAAAAGGACAGAAGGGACGAAAGAGGCGGCTTTGACTTGGATGAGCTGTTTGTCGGCGAGGTCGTGGATGATGACTTCATCCTCCGAGAAAGTGGTTTCGGCTTTAGCCGAATCATTCTGAATGCGACTCAAGTCGCAGCCACTTTTCCAAATCAGCGTTTCGTGATACCCGCCGTCCATGTGCAGCGGCACGCCGTCGATCTCGATGACTTCGATCATGCCGCCACCGGTCGAGATGGCGATGAGCGTGTGCGTTTCACGCGCGTTCTTCAGCGTGAGGCGGTAGGTGTTCGGATGCGGATCGCCGACATCGACGGTTTCGATCCGCAGACTGATTCCGGCATCGACGAGTGCTTGCGCAGAGTTGGGCAGACGCTCGTCATCGGCGTTCCAGCCAAGCAGGCCGCCGAAGAGGCCCATGTCGCTGCCTTGGCTTTCGTGCGTCGTCGGCAGCGAGCCCGCACGGTCGAGTTCGACAAGCACCTCGCTGATTTCGCCATCCATCAGATCACGCGCCAGCCTGCCGATGCGCAGCGCGGCGGCGCAGTGCGAACTGGACGGGCCGCGCATCACGGGACCGATGACGTCGTTGAAGATGGAGACGGGTGTCATGGTTTCGATGGGTGGACAGGCACGATGTCCTTGGGGGCAAGCAAACGCATCTCAGCGAGCTTGTTCGCATGCTCGGGCTGGGTGGCGAGGTTGTTCCACTCGTGCGAATCGGTTTCGAGGTCGTAGAGCTCCTCTTCGTTGCCCGCGTAGTGGATGTAGCGCCAGCGCTGGGTGCTGATCGCGTAGTTCTCGGGCTTGTCGAGATGCGTGAGGGCGGCGTGCGGCCATTCGGCCTGCGGGGTGCGCAGGAGCGGCACGAGGCTGCGGCTTTCGATGTCCGCTTTCGGCGGCAGCCCGCAAAGATCGGTGAGCGTGCCGAACAGATCGACGAGGCTCACGGGGCGATCACACACGCTGCCGGGCGTGGTGCCTTCGGGCAAACCGGGTGCGCCTTTCGGCACTCGGATCATGAGCGGTACGCGGGCGCAGACACGCCAGCCGGTGAACTTTTGCCAATGCTCCTTCTCGCCTAGATGCCAGCCGTGATCGCTCCAGAGCACGACGATCGTGTTGTCGCGCTGCGGGCTCTTTTCGAGCGCATCCAGCACGCGACCGAGCATCGCATCGGCGAAGTGAATCGACGCAAGATAGGCCTGGATGCCCTTCTTCCACTGCTCGTGCTTCTGAATGTGCGCGAAGTAGCGATTCCGCGCGAGTCGCTGGCCCGCGGGCGGCAAATCATCGACATCATCCGCTTTGTAGCCGGGCGGAAGCTGGATGCTATCGAGCGGAAACGGCTCGAAATACGGCTTTGGCACAAACCACGGCTCATGCGGCCGGTAGATGCCGCAGGCGAGGAAGAAAGGCTTGTCATGCGGACGCTGGAGTTGCTCGCCAATCCACTTCGTCACGGCCCAATCGCCGCCAAACTGCTCATCCGTGACATCCAGCGCGGCCCAGTCGGTCTCGACGTATTGCCAGTCGCCGGCACGCGGCAGGTTCACGGGCCGTTTCTCGGGATAAAACGTGTGGGGAAAGGGATTGTTCTTCGCCTTCGCCGGAAAGTAATCATCCCACGACGGCGGATCGATGATGTAATGCAGCATCTTGCCCGACCCCGCGCTCCAGTAGCCCTGTTTCGAAAAATACCGCGGCAACAGCTCCGTCTCCGGCATCACCTCGCGCAACTTTTGCAGGTTATGATAAAGCCCCGAGCGATGCGGCGGCAGACCACTGAAGATCGCCGTCCGCGAAGGATTGCACGAAGCCGCCGCCGTGTAAGCATTCCGAAACAACACCCCGCTCGCCGCCAGCCGATCCAGATTCGGCGTCTTCGTCTGCGGATGCCCGCCCAGGCAGCCAATCCAATCATTGAGATCATCCAGCGCGATGAAGAGCACGCTGGGCCTGCTCTCCGCCGCCAAAGCATGGCCGCCAAAGAGCACCGAGATCGCAAAGAGTGTCAGAACCGATTTCACCAGCCTGATTCTGCCGCGTCCAGCCCGCCACGTCTTGGCAAGATTGTCAGCGCAAGGTGAGCAAACGGGCACAGCGAAAGGGGCTGGCCCTTGCTCCGTAACACGCGCAGGCTGCCCAAACTGCTATCAATCAACAGGTATAATGGCGGGTGTAATGACCCCACCGAGTTCAATTCCCTCGAATTCGAGGGAATTAGAACGACAAAAATCAGTGGCGATTAAAGGGTCTTTGGCAATTAGCGTGGTTGGAGATCGAGGGAGCCGAGGAAAAAGAGGATGCGAGTTCGGAAGCGTGAGAAGAGATGAAATCCCCTGGCAGCAGATTTGAGGCTCTGGATGCGGCTGTTGAA
>JBIJBP010000098.1:0-19542 GCA_044345155.1 Prosthecobacter sp.
AGGCAGATGGTCGTAACCGTAGGAAGCCGAGGATCCAGATTTTTTGTAGCGGTATTTGGAGGCGAAGAAAGCGGCCACGGTCATGTTGCCGCCTCGTTCGCGGCAGGCCAGACGCAGCAGCCCGTCATTCATCCAGGCGGCCAGATCGCTTTCCCGGTTAAACCATTCCGATGACGTTCCTGTGGATGCCGGAGGCGTTCGCGCAGCCACGTTGTAGCTCGGGGCCGTCCCTGCGTTGTTGGGGCCGGTGTAGTTCTTGAACGGGTGGGTGGCAACAGCCGCAGGGTCATCCCTGCCGCCCCACCAGCCCTTGATCTCCTCGATGGTCAGCAGGCCATCGCCGTCCGGGTCCTGGAAGGCGTCCCTGAAGCGATATTTGTTCAACGCCCCCGGGTAATGCCTGCTCCAGGCATCCTCCACGGCGTCCGAAATCTCGTCACCGTCAAAGTCTCCCGCCGGGCCTCCTCCCCGGAGGTCCAGGCCGGAAAGATATTGAGCCAGGTTGCTGACTCCGTCGCCGTCCAGGTCGCCGTCGGGAGTGACCACCAGCGGCGCGTACATTTCCTCCACGCGGTCCGGGATGCCGTCGTGATCGCTGTCGCTGAGGTCGGCAAAAAAGTAAGCCCTTTGAGCGTGCCAAAATCCGGAGACGCTCACAAGCTGAAGTTCAAAGACCGACTCATCCGCATCGTTGCTGGCAATAAGCAAGGATGCGACCAGGCTCTTTGTCGCAGAGGCTGAAGGGGCCTTGAAAGTCAGCGTGAAGGAGGCGGAGGAGCCCGGCGTCAGGGTGTCCGTGGCCAGGGCGCTGACCTCAAAGGCGGCCTGGCTGGCCCCTGTCAGCTGGAGCTGCAGGCCTGACAGCGGGGCGCTGCCGTTGTTCTGTATGACAAAGGTCTTTTTCAAGTCGCTTTGATCCGTCCTGCCGCTGGTGCTGGGGAAGGTGACCAGGCTCCCCTGGCGTATGTCAAAGCCTTCCTGGGTGACTGCATCCACCACCAGCCTGACGTCGATCTCCGCCTGTCCGGGGGATGCTGGCGGCTCTCCGCTGCCTGCTCCGCCCCCGTCCCCTTCACCCGGCGGAGCCTCCTCACCCGGAACGGTCCCCGGCTCCTCCCCGCCTTGCTCCGTCCCTGGTGATTGCGTTCCTGTAGCGTTCAAAGGGTCCGTGTGATAGGCCATCAATTCCTCAAAGTCGGTCAGCCCATCTCCATCGGTGTCCACATTCAGGGGATCGGTGCCGACGTAGGCCTCCATGCCGTCCGCAAGGCCGTCCCCGTCGGAGTCCACCTCCTCGGGATCGGTGCCCATCAGGTATTCCTCCATGTCGGTGAGGCCATCGTTGTCCTGGTCCTGGGGAGAGGGATCCTGTGAATCGGGTATGGCGTCCGCGTCATCATCAGGCGGGGCCTCCAGCTCGTCATTGGTTCCGTTGTTGTCATGATCATTGTAGAGGGCGGCGTCTCCGGGATGCGTGTCCAGGGTGTCGGCATAGCCGTCGCCATCGCTGTCAATGACCGCCACCTCGTCGGCATCATTGATTCCATTGCTGTTCTGGTCATCCCACAGGGCAGGGTTGCCTGGATGGGTGTCATGGGCGTCGGAGATGCCGTCACCGTCGCTGTCGAGAAATAGGCTTCGGTGCTGTCATTGAACCCGTTGAAGTTCCAGTCTTCCCACATGCCGGGGCTCCCGGGATGCGAGTCCGTTCCATCGACATGCCCGTCTGCATCCGAGTCCTGCTGTGCCGGGTCATCAACGGCAGTCTCATCCCCGTCATTGACGCCGTTGCGGTTCCAGTCGCTCCAGAGCGCAGGATTGCCAGGATCCGAGTCGCTGCCATCTTCAATCCCGTCGGAATCGGAATCGGCGTTTGCGGGCTCCTGGGAGTCGTTGACGCCGTTGTTGTTCCAGTCCTCCCAAAGCGAGGCGTTTGACGGATGGGAATCGGCGTTGTCCGCATGACCGTCCGCGTCACTGTCCGTGCTCACGGCTGGGCTGTCGGCCTCGTCATTGGTGCCATTGTTATTCCAGTCATTCCAGAGCGTGCTGTAATAGGGGTGGGAGTCCGAGGCATCCGGATGACCATCGCCGTCGCTGTCCATGCTTCCCGCCTCCGCATCATCATTGACGCCGTTGGAGTTCCAGTCGCACCACAGGGTGTTGGAATTTGGATGGGAGTCCTGCAGGTTGCTCACCCCGTCACCGTCCCAGTCCTCGTCCTGGTCGTTGATCCCGTTCCAGTTCCAGTCATTGCTCAGGGCCGGGTCATAGGGATGTGAGTCCGTTTCGTTGGAAACCCCGTCGCCATCCTGGTCGCTGGACTGCGCCTCCGCATCGTCATTGACGCCGTTGCGGTTGTGGTCGCACCAGACCACGGAGTTATAGGGGTCGGTGTCCTGGGAGTCTGAGATGCTGTCCCCATCGCTGTCCGGGTCGTTGGCGGTTGAATAAGGGTCCGGGTCCACCGGGTCGGGGATGCCGTCACCATCGAAGTCATAGGGAGACTCCGGCGACCCACCGCCGTTGGGATCCACGGTGTAGTTGCCGTAGAACTCGTTGTAGTCGGAGATCCCGTTGCCGTTGCTGTCCGAGGCAAGAGGGTTGGTGCCCGTCAGGTAGATTTCATCGTGGTCCGTCAGCCCGTCGTAATCGGAATCCGGGCAGTAGGGATCGCTGCCCGCCGCAGCCTCTTCGCCATCCGTGAGGCCATCGCCGTCGGAATCCAGGGTGGGATCAGGCTGCGGGTCGGGGTTGGTTCCGGCATTCGGGTCAGGGGTCCCGTCGTCATATCCACTGTCCATGATGCCATCGCCATCGGTGTCCACCTCGATCCACACCGCCTGGGCCGACGGCGGGCAGGGCATGAGGATCAACTGGGCCATCAAGATGCCGTGCAAGACATGCTAGCGGCGTGAGCAGCGGCGGAGCCTCTCCAGGAAAGTGGAGGTCTGGCTGGGAGGCTGATTCTTGGAGTAAGGGGATGGGGGTGCGTGAAAATGCATGAACAGGGACAATGCCTAGCCTCACAGGCATGAGGCGTAGTTAAACAGGGCTCCTTGTTCAAACAGACGATCGAATCGGAAACCGACTCATCTATTCAACCAGGATATGGTTTTCACGGTTAAGGATTCGATACCCGGACATGCTGTGAGTTGTCGAGAAAATTTTTCTTACCGGGAGTGAGCAGTCTTGCGGCTTTTTTCGGTGCCATCTGCAAACTGGGTTGTTGTTGAACTGCGGTTCGTTGCCCACGGCAACCCGCAACATGGACACCTGCCTCACCTGCTCTGGAGGGTGCCGTCCGCACAGTTTGTCCGATGCTTCATGATCTCCAGGTTGTGGGTGTTCCAGGCGTGGATCCATTCGCGGGCCAGATCGTGATGGCCGATGCGTTCATGAGCTGTGGGAGCTTGCGGAAGGAGGCCATTCGACGCCTTCGAGTTCGTCGGGAAGCTGAGTTGGGTCCACGGGATAGATTTTCGACAGATCGGGCCTGGTCGCCGCCGTGGGCAGAAGTTCCAGTTCCTCCGGGGCGCCGATGATGAGCCAGAGCACATCGTCCCTGGTGTCGTTGAAGACCTGCCGCAGCTGGTCGGCCCCAACCAGCACTCCGCCGTATTTGGGCACGGTGAGGGTTTGTGTGCCGACGCGCATTCGCCCCGTGCCTTCGAGCACGAAATAAAACTCCTCGGCACATAGATGCCTGTGCAGCGTGTTGGCGCTTGCTGGTGGCAGGCGCCAGAGCCTTGCGCCCAGGTTTTCGCTTCCCGTGCGCTCCAGATAGTCTGCGTTCGGAATCTGCATCAGGCTGGATGGACGCCATTGCAGGTCGTCAGGGGTGATGAGGTGGAATCCTTGAACGGGCTTCATGTGGAGGCGTCCAGCATGTCCGGCATGTACGCCGGTGCAACCTGAGGCATTTTCAGGAACTGCCGGCCGCTGCCGGCCTTTCGCCGGCATGGTTCTGCCTTTTCCGCAGCTGACCGCAGGCTGCGTCGATGTCCGGTCCTCGTGCGCGTCGCAGGTGAGCGACGGCACCTTGTGCCCTGAGTTCCTCCAGAAACGCCTCGGTCTGCACCATGGAGCTGGGGGCATAGGTCCGGCCGCGAAGGCTCAGTCCGGTTGGGTTGTAGCGCAGCAGGTTCACATGCATGCGGCGCCCATCCAGCAGACGGGCAAGCTCACGTGCCTGTTCCAGGGAGTCATTGACCCCTTCCAACAAACAGTACTGAATGGTGGTGATCCTGCCGCTGGACTCCTGATAGCGGTCGGCGGCGGCCAGGACCTCCCGGACGGGGAACCGCCTGCCCATGGGCAGGATGTCGGCACGCGTGATGTCATCGGGAGCATGAAGGGAGACGGCGAGATGCACGCCGAGGCCGGATTCACGCAGTTCGTCAATGCCCGGGACGACGCCCACGGTGGAGAGGGTGATCTGACGCCAGCCGAAGGCTCCCAGCCTCGGGTCGGCGATGCGCCTCACGGCGGCGATCACATTCTTCAGGTTCAGCATCGGCTCGCCCATGCCCATGAAGACAATGGTTCTCAGCATGCGGCCGGCCGCGCGGGCCTCCCTTTGCAGGTGCAGGAACTGTTCGATGATCTCGCCCGAGCTCAGGTTGCGTTCAAAACCAGTCTGGGTGGTGGCGCAGAAATCGCAGGCCATGGCGCAGCCCACCTGGCTGGAGATGCAGCCTGCGGCGCGGTCCTCGTGATAATCCGGCATCAGCACGGATTCGACCGTGCGTCCGTCATGCAGCCTGAGCAGCAGCTTGACGGTGCCGTCCTCGGAGACCTGGCGCATCGCGGGATGCGCGGCCTCTGGAGCAAACGAACTTTGCAACCGCGCCTGGAGCGTCGCGGGCATCCGTGTTCCGGAGGCGGTTCCAGGGGGGGACGGCTTGAGCAGACGGCGGATCACCCCTTCGGCGTGAGAGGCCTTGAATCCACAGCCTTCCAGCCAGGATCCGAGCTCCTCGCAGGAGAGGTCGGAAAGGGCGCGTGGTGAAGGCGGGCCGGGATGCATGGGATGAGCCTCCAGCCATTGGCAGGCGGCGTTGCCTGTCAATCCATGGAAGCGACAATCCCTGCCTTGAGCAACAGCGCCCCTCGGAGGGGCTCCAAAGTTCCGGCACGGCACGAACCCGCCTGATAGGTTCGCGGCCCGGCTTCGTTTGCAGCGTTCATGAATAGCGCCCGCCTCCGCCTTCCTGCGTTTCTTGTCCTGCTGATGGCAGCCCTGAATGCCGACGTCAGGGCGGGCGATGCCGCCACCGTGAGGCCCGAGCTCTTCAAAGGCCTGAAGCTTGTCTATGAGGACGACTTCAACGGAGCCTTGAACACGGAGTTCTGGGAGGTCCGGCAGTGCAGCACCTGGGCCGTGAAGGATGGCGTGCTTCATGGGAGCGAGTCCCCGAAGGAATTTCAGGCGAAGAAGCTGGCGAGCAACGACCCCTCCCATGCCGGTTTAAAACCGGTCATCTGGCTTCGAAAGGTGCCGGAGAACTTCGTCTGCTCTATGCGGATCCGTCATGATGCCAGGGCCTATCAGCGCGGCTTTCCGCTCCTGGACATCGGGCATCACATCCACACGCTGGTGTTCAGTGAAAAGGCGACCACGCTGACGATCAAGAAGAACGTCGAGTCCAGTCCTGTCGAGAAGCCGTTGTTCGCCTTGAACCAGTGGCATGAGGTGGTGATCGAGGCCAGGAAGGGAATGCTCCTGCTGAAGGTGGATGGTGAGAAGCATGTCTTTGAAAGCCCGAACATCGACACCACAGGGCATGCGCAGATCGACTTCAAGGGCGTGGATGGCGGTGTGTTTCAGATCGACAGCATCCGGCTGTGGGAGGGGCTGCAGGATCCGGCGGTCAGATGATCATGGCTTGGCGGCTTTTTGATCGCCAGCCGCCCGGGGTTGTTTCTAAAATTGGTTTTCCATGGAAACACCGCTTTCGCCCCTGGACTTCGCCCGTCGTGCACGCCGTCTCTATGCGGACAGGGAGGCCGTCGTCGACGGGGGCCTGCGTCTGACCTACGGCCAGTTTTTCGAGCGCTGCGACCGCTGGTCCTCATGTCTCCAGGGGCTGGGCGTGGGGAAGGGTGACCGGGTGGCGGTGATCTCGCCAAACACGCATTCCCATCTGGAGGCCTACTACGCCGTTCCTCAGGCCGGGGCGGTGACGGTGCCGGTCAACTTTCGTCTCACCGCCGATGACTTCGCCTACATCCTGAGTCACAGTGGGGCGAAGGTGGTGTGCGTGCATCCGGATTATTTTGAGGCCGTTGACGGCATCCGTCCCCGGATTCCGGAAGCGGCGCATTTTGTGGCGCTGGAGGGGTCAAGGGAGGGATGGCTGGATTATGAGGAGATGATTGCGGAAGCGACGGCGGCCTTCGAGCCGGTCAGCATCCAGGAAACGGATGTCATCTCGATCAACTACACCAGCGGCACCACGGCAAATCCGAAGGGGGTGATGGTGACGCATCGCAGCACGGCGATGAACATCATGGGGCATCTCATGCATACGCGCCTGACCAGCGCGGACCGTTACCTGTGGGTGCTGCCGATGTTTCATGCCAACGGCTGGTGCTTCACCTGGACGATCACGGCGGTGGGCGGCCGTCACGTCTGCCTGCGCAAGGCGGATCCCCGGCTGATCTTTGAAGCCATCGCCCGGGAGGGCATCACCCTGCTGTGCGCCGCGCCCACCGTTTTGATAGGCCTGGCAAACGCCCCCGAGGAACTGCGACGTGCGGCGCCGCGAGGCGTGCGCGTCTTCACGGCAGGCGCTCCACCTGCGGCGGCGACCATCGAGAGGATTGAAGGTGAGCTTGGCTGGGAAATCACGCATGTTTACGGGCTCACCGAGGTGTCGCCCATCGTGACGATCAGCGAATGGCGTCCAGAGCATGCCCTGCTGGACGCAGCCGGCCGGGCGCGCATCAAGGCCCGGCAGGGAGTTGAGTATCTTGGCAACGCCGAGGTGCGCGTGGTGGATGACGAAGGGCGTGAGGTGGCCCGGGACGGTGTGACACTGGGGGAGATCATCATCCGCGGGAACGCCGTGATGGTCGGCTACTACAACGATCCTGCAGCCACGGCCAGGGCCATCCGGGACGGGTGGTTCTACAGCGGTGACGCCGCCGTGGTGCATGAGGACGGCTACATCGAGATCCGGGACCGCTGGAAGGACGTCATCATCAGCGGGGGCGAAAACATATCCTCCGTTGAGATCGAAGGAGTGCTGCTCCGGCATCCTGCCGTCCTGGAGGCGGCCGTGGTCGGGCTGCCGCATGAAAAGTGGGGCGAGACACCGCAGGCCTTTGTCGTGCTGAGGCCTGGTGAAGAGGTCGATGCCGCCGGGCTGCGACAGTTCTGCCGTGATCATCTGGCGCACTTCAAGGTGCCCCATGGCTTTGAATTCATTTCCGAACTGCCGAAGACGGCGACCGGGAAGATCCAGAAATTTGTGCTGCGCGGAGGCCGGGCGAACCTTTCGGCCCAGTGAGCTGGGTCCGCCACTTGAGCGCGTCCTTGCGTTTCATTCGTGCGGGACGATTTTGAAGCACATGAAGACGACCCTGCTTCTTTCCTGCATCATCGGCCTTGGACTGGCATTCTCTGCGGCGGCCCAGGAGGACACGGCTCATCACCGGCAGGTTTACCAGGAGGTCAATGCGAACGAGGCATCCTTCAAGAAGATCACCGCCGCATTCAGGACGGAGGCGTCCAAAGCCGACCTGACCGGCTGGTTTGAGGGGAATGAAGCGAGGAAGATCATCGCGGTCACCAGCGGTGAGGACGCGGCGGTCACCGAGTATTACCTTGAAGGCGGCGAGCCGCTGTTTGTGTTCAACACCTTTCGGCAGATCAAGGAGGACGGTTCGCGCGGACCCAAGGTCGAGGAAAGGCTCTATTTCAAGGAGGGCGCCATCTTCAAGTGGCTGACCACCGAAAAGCCCGCGCCCGTGTTTCACGGAGAGGATTATCAGGCCACCACGGAGAAGCATGCCACGAACTGCGCGGCCTTTGTCGCCGCGCTGAACAAGGCGCGCAACTCAGGCAGGGCGGGGGCGAAGTTCACCGTCGGTGTCTTTGCCGGCATCGAGGAAGGTGACTACTTTCACTGGAACATGCAGGCGGCCGGCGGCGAGGAGGTGTCCTATTTCATCCTTCACCCCGATGCCACGGTCGAAAAGGTGCTGGAGGATCCGGCCGCGTATGTCGGGCGCAGGTGCCGTGTCACCTGGAAGAAGGGCATGGAGGACATCCCTGAGGCCGGAGGAAAGATGCAGGTCGATCAGATCCTCAGCGTCCAGTGGCTGAAGGATTAGGCGGGCACGGCTGAACAAATTTTGCATTTAACGGCCTGCCGCCTGGAGGATGAACTCCATGGCCGTGACCGTGTCCTCGTAGGTGGTGGAATGACCTCCGTCCGCGCGGTGGATGAGCAGCGCCTGTCGTCCCGCCAGCCGAAGTGACTCGGCCAGCCGGAGCGCGCTTTGCGGCGGAACGACAGCATCCTTTCCGCCCGTGGTGATGGCGACCGGCATGGTGAGCTTTTCCGGGTGCAGTTCGACGCTGCGTTTTCGGTATTCGTCCGGCCTCGCCTCCCTTGTGGCCCCATAGGAGGCGGCAACGGCCTCCTTGAATCCATCGAACTCCAGCATGTTTGCCGTGCCGTTGAGGCTGCACACACCGTCGATCAGATCCGGGTGCAGGGCGGTGAAGATGAGGGCCGAGGTTCCGCCCATGGAGCCGCCCATGATGAAGGTCTTTCCAGGGGGATGCCGCCTCCTGGCCTCGGTGATGATCTGAACCAGGTCAGCCTCGGCTTTCGGGCCCATCCAGGATGTCCTGGCCCGGTAGTCGGGGGAAACCAGGATGGCGCGGTGCCTGGCGGCCACGTCACGCACCCCCCGGCATTCCCCCCGCGGATCACGGATGAACTGCCACCGGTCGGAGCCATGGCCGTGAAGGGCGATGATGAGGTCGCCCGGCCTGCCTTCAGGCCTGACGACGGGGACCAGCTCGACATAGCGCTGCTCCGTGTTGTCGAGGTCGGAGCGAAAGGCCACCTCGTTCAGCTTCATGGCTGGCACGGTTTCAGCACCCGGTGGCAGGGTCTGTGCGAAGGTACATGAGAGGGACAGCTGGAGCGTGGCCAGAACGGTGGCGGGCAGACGTGCGGACAGCATGAGGTGTCTGAACTCAGGGAATTATTTTTTGTTTGGCAAGCCACTTGAGCGCGGCGGCCTTCCACTGCTCCCACAAGGGCCCCTTGCAGCCGTTGAGACCGTGGCCGCCTTCGGGAAGCTCCAGCAGTTCGACGGGCACCTGGTGCTTCTGCATCGCTTCGGCAAACTGACGGCTGTTCTCCACCGGGACGGGCTTGTCATCGACGGCGTGGGCGAGAAACACCGGCGGTGTGCGGGAGGTGACCTGGGTTTCGTTTGAATAGAGGCGTTCGAGTTCAGGCACCGGGCTGGCGCCGAGCAGCTCCATCCTGGAGCCTGTGTGGGTGAACCTCCCCATCGTGACCACGGGATACACAAGCCAGGCGAAGCCGGGGCGGCTGCTCATGCATTCGACCGGATCCTGGGATGAGGCGTTTCCATCATCGAAGTGCGTTGTTGCGGTGGATGCAACGTGACCGCCTGCGGAAAAGCCAAGGATGCCGACACGCTGTGGATCAATCCTCCACCTTGCCGCATTCGCGCGGGTGAGGCGGATGGCGCGCTGGGCGTCGAGCAGGGGCACCTGATGCCGGAGCTTCGGCAGCCGGTATTCCAGGATGATGGCCGCGATGCCGTTTTCGTTCAGCCATTGAGCGATGGGATAGCCTTCACGTTCGGTGACGTGGCGGATGTAGCCACCTCCGGGGCAGATCACGACGGCCGCGCCGACGGCCTTGTCCGCCGGGGGCAGGAAAACCTCCATCTGCTTGCTCCAGTCCTCAAAGGTGCCGTCACCGTTCGGAGCCTTTCCGGGCCAGAGCGCGATGCGTTCGGCGGGATTGGCGGCCTGGATGGCGCCGCTGGTCCAGAGGCTGAGAATGAGGAGGGCGAGGAGCTTCATGAGGAGACTGGGGTTTGAGGGTGATTGGCAGGGAGGCGCATCCGGATGCCGAGGACAAGCGCTGCTGCCGCGGCCAGGCCGGCCAGGGCGGTGAGGGAGAGCAGGAGGTCGATGCCCAGAGACTGCTTCCACAGCCCGCCAAAAAGGGTGGCAAAGCCGGACATGACAGCGCCGCAGAAGTTTAGCAGCCCGACGGCGGTGGCCCGTGTCCCCGGGGCGACCACGTCGAAGGCGGCGGGAAAGATGTTGGCGATGAAGAGGCCGCTGAACAGGCCGAAGCCGGTGGCGGCAAGACGGGTGACCGCGAGCGTGTCACAGCTGCCGAGGGCATGCATGCAGGGGGCGGAAAGGCCGAGCCCGGCCGCCAGCAGCCAGAAGCGGGCCGCTCTGACGCGCTGGCTTAAGTGGTCGGCGAGCATTCCTCCGCCAAGGACGCCGACGAGGGTGGCGGACTGAAGGTAGACGGTGGCGTTGAAGGCGGCGTCCGCCTGGCTGAGGAGAAACTTGTCGTGCAGAAAGGCCGGCAGCCATCCGTAAAGGAGCCAGAGGCCGAAGACGAAGACCGGAAACACGCCGCAGAGCAGAAGGAAGGTGCGTGATCTGCCGAGCCCTGAGAATGAGAATCCTGAACCTGTTTCGGGCGCGGGTTCTCCGACGCGGCGGAGGAACTTGAAATAGGGGATGGCGAAGGCGATCCCCACTCCGCCGAGGATGAAGAAGGCATCACGCCACCGACCAAGGTCCGCCATCCAGCCTCCGAACCAGCTGCCTGCCACGGTGCCGGCGATCTGTCCTGTCATGAGCAAGGAGACCGCGCGTGAACGCTGTCCGGCGGGGTAGGCCCCGGCGGTGAGAGCTACGGCGCTGGACATGTAGAGGGACTCAGAAACGCCCATGGCGGCACGCATGACCAGCAGCATGGAGCCCGAGGCGACCAGCCCCGTGCCGAGCGTGACGATGCTCCAGACCACGAGGCTGAGGACGACCAGGAGGCGTTTGGAAAAGCGGTCGCCGAGGACGCCGGAGGCCGGGCAGCCGAAGGCGTAGACCCAGAGGAACACGGAGCCCACGAGGCCGAGCTGGCCGTCGGTCATCCCGAGGTCGGCATGAAGGGCCGGAAACATGGAGAAGACGGCCTGGCGGTCGCAGTAGTTCAGGAAGTAGGCGAACCACATGAAGGCGACCAGGGCGCCGGCTGAATGCATGCGGCTCATGCACGCAGGATGTCGCCCGGCCGAACTTGTTTTGCGATGACAGCCACGCAGTCGCCCTGCCGGGTGAGGCAGGGCGCGCGCATGGTGATGAGGTGGCCCGAGCCGGCCGCCACGATTTGCTCCGGAGCGCGGTCGGGGCGCTCCAGGTGATGAATCCACCCCACAGTCTGGCCTTTCCTGACCCTGGCTCCAAGTTCGACGGCAACTTCGAAGATGCCGGATTCCGGGGCCAGGAGGTAGTCTTCACGGCTGAGCGCCTGGGTGAGGACGGGCGGTTTGAGCCGCGGGATGACGCGTCCCTTCAGCACTCCCAGATGGATGAGGACATTGCGCAGTCCGGACTGGGCGATGTGGTGAACGGAGGCGGGGATGCATTCGCCGCCGCCCAGTTCGGTGGTGACGACGGTCTTGCCCTGGTTCTCCGCCTCGACGGGCAGCAGGCCGCTGCCGGCGATGTCGGCGTAGATGAAGCAGAAGTCCGTGCCCCAGGCCAGCATGGCCTCGTACATGCGCCGCCGCTGATCGAGGTCGGGGACGAGGTGCATGTGGGCGCAGGGAATGAACTCCATGCTGCGGCCGCCGCTGTGGATGTCGATCACGGCGTCGCTGATGGGGAAGAGCGCGGTGCGCAGGAAGTGGGCGATCTGGCTGGTGACCGTGCCCTCGGCCTCGCCGGGAAAGGCGCGGTTCATGTTCATGCCGTCCAGCGGGGAGAGGCGGGTGGCGGCCCGTGCGGCGGGAAGGTTGAGGGAGGGGATCAGGATGAGCCTGCCGTTGATGCGTGAGGGATCGAGCTCACGTGCGAGCTTCATGATCGCGATCTGGCCCTGGTACTCGTCGCCGTGGTTGCCGCCGAGCACCAGCACGGTCGGCCCCAGGCCGCGTGCGATGACGGTGCATGGGATCATCACGTTCGCCCATCCCCCGAGGTTGTGGGAGTAGGGGACCTGGAGGAAGCCCTGCTGCCTGCCGGGCTTGTCGAAGTCGAGGGAGGTGATGACCATGTTTTTGGTTATTCGCGGTTGATGAACTCGTCGAGGTTCATGAGCACCCTGGCTGTGGCGACGAGGGGGGCGGCCTCGGCCGCCTGGGTGGATGAGAGGCGGCCATGTGCCGTGCCGAGGATTTTGAGCGCCCCGGCGCCACCGTTGCGGACCCGTTCCACCTGCCCATGATGAAAGGCCTTCAGGCGAGCAAGTTCGTCCGGTCTTGGCTGGCGGTTCAGCACGAGCTGGAAAAGTGATGCCAGCCTGTCGTCGGGGCCTTTCTTCAGGGCCCGCAGGGCAAGGGACTGGGCGGCCTCGACGAAGACGCCGTCGTTCATCATGGCGAGCGCCTGGAGCGGCGTGTTGCTGCGTTCACGGCGTACGCAGGCGTCGGCGGCATCAGGGCCGTCAAAGGTGGTAAGCAGGGGGTAGAGCACGCTGCGCAGGGTGATGATGTAAAGGCTGCGGCGGTAAAGCTCGGCGCCCGGGCTGGCCTGCCAGTTGGAGGATCGGCCGACTTCAAAGACATCCTCCGGCAGCGGGGGGCGGAAGCTGGGGCCGCCGATGCGGGGGGTGAGCATGCCGCTGACGGCCAGCACGGAGTCACGCAGGATCTCGGCATCCAGGCGGATGCGGTTCTGCCTGGCAAGCAGCCTGTTGAGCGGGTCGATGTCGATGATGTCCGTCCTGTGAGCGGAGGACTGGCGGTAGGTGTGGCTGGTGACGATGAGGCGGATGAGCTCCTTGCGGCTCCAGGCCCGGCGGATGAACTCGGAGGCCAGCCAGTCGAGAAGCTCGGGGTGGGTGGGCGGCTCGCCCGTGGAACCGAAGTCGTCAGGCGTGCCGACCAGTCCTGCGCCGAAGAGCTTGTACCATACTTGGTTGACGGCCACGCGGGCGGTCAGCGGGTTTTGCGGCGAGACGATCCAGCGTGCGAGGTCAAGCCGGGTGCCGTCGGTCCTGCCGGGCAGGGCGGAGAAGGTGGCGGGCTGGACATCCGGGCCGCGGCGGGTGTAGTCGCCTGCGAGGTGCACGTAGGTCTGGCGGCGGTCCTTGGATACCTCGGCCAGGACCTGCGCCTTTGTCCGTGCCTCTTCGCGGTCCTCCGTGTTGTCGAAGTAGGCGTAGAGGCCGTAGTAGTCGCGGATGGTGATCGGGTCGTACTTGTGGGTGTGGCACTGGGCGCAGCCGACGGTCAGGCCAAGCCAGACGCGGCCGGTGGTGTTGACGCGGTCGACGAGGTTCTGGTAGCGCGCCTCCTCCTTGTCGACGCCCGCCTCGGTGTTGAGCGCGGCGTTGCGATGGAATCCGGTGGCGGTGAGCTGGCCGGCCGAGGAGCCGGGCAGGAGGTCGCCGGCGATCTGCTGGAGGGTGAACTGGTCGTAGGGCAGGTCGTGGTTGATGGCGGAGATCACCCAGTCACGATAAAGCCAGGCGTTCGGGCGCAGGCCGTCGCCGAGGAAGCCGTTGGAGTCGGCGTAGCGTGCCATGTCGAGCCAGTGCCTTGCCCATCGTTCGCCGAAGTTCGGCGAGGCCAGGAGGCGCTCCACGAGGGCGCGATAGGCGCTGTCTGAAAGGTTCTTCAGGCCCGCGACTTCTGACGGCGAGGGGGGCAGGCCGGTGAGGTCGAGGAAGAGTCGCCGAACCAATGTTGCTGATTCGGCCTCGGGGGCGGGACGGAGGCCGTGCCGCGCCAGCCTGTGCTGGATGAAAAGGTCGACGGGGTTGCTGGAGACGGGGTTGAAGCCGTCCCTGGGGGGGGCGGTTCTTTTGACGGGAAGGAAGGACCAGTGCTCCTGGTATTCCGCGCCTTCGGTGATCCATTGTCCCAGGATTTCGCGCTCCGCCTTCGTGAGAGGCTTGGGCGAGGAGGGAGGCGGCATGATGTCGTCGGGATCCGAGGTCGTGATGCGGTGCCAGACTTCGCTTTCGCCGGGCCTTCCGGGCTTGATGGCCTCCCTGACGGCCTCGGCGCGCACGTCGAGCCGGAGCCCGGCTTCGCGCTTGTCCTCATCGGGGCCGTGGCAGGCGAAGCATTTGGCTGCGAGGACCGGGCGCACGTCACGGTTGAATTCAACCCGGCCTTCCGCATGCAGCAGGGTGGAGGCTGGCAGGAGGGTGATGATGAGGAGACGAGGGAGCCTCATGGTTTTAAAAGCTGGGTGACGGCCTCCTTGATCGCCTTTTCCGAATCCGGTGCGGCGTAGGCCTGAGAAGGCTCATAGCCGCCCTCGGCGAAGGATTTTTCGAGAGGAATGTAGCCGGTCACCCCGTCGCCATAGCTGGCGGTGCAGACAAAGCCTCCGGGCAGCTGCTGCTGGGCGAACCATTGATACTCCACGAAGCTTTCACCGGGCAGGTGCAGCAGGCGCACATCATCGCCGAGATGAAGGCTGGTGAAGGGGATGGGCTCGCGATGGCGGATGAATCCGAGGCGCAGGGCGGCGGTGATGCGCTGTGAGGCCGAGGTGGTGTTGTTTTGCAGGACCTTGATCATGCGTTCCTCGGGGAATTCCGGATCGGGCTTGAGGACCACGGGCACATGCTTCCAGGAGAAGCCGGCCAGTGGCCTGCGTGAGGCTGACTTTTCGGAGTCGATCATGGCCTTGTGGAGACGTTCCGCGAGCAGCGGGCGGTTTTCCGGCGAGCCGTCGTTGTATTTGCCTGCGCCGATGTTGCCGCCGCAGCCGGTGAAGTAGAGGTGCGGGACGCCATCCTCGCGGGTGCGCCTTTCCCGCGCGATGCCGACGAAGTCATGGCTGATCATGCCGTCGTTGTAGTAGCTCATCGGATGCGTGGCGTAGTAATGCAGCACGGCAAGCTTGCGTCCGGCATTCCAGAAGCCGACGGATTTCAGCATTGGATCGACCAGGCCCTCCGGCAGGGCGCGCAGCTCCGGGTCCTTGGAAGAACTACCGCGCATCCTCCCGACCTTGCCATTGACGACCATGACACGGCGGTTGGAGGCGACATCTGAAACGGCGGCCTGGCCCGTGGTCAGATGGGTGACCTGCTGCGGAGAGGCAAGGGAGGCTCTGATGGCCGAGGCGATGTTCTGCAGCGCCTTGTCTGCGGCGGAGGCATCCAGGATGGCAAGGTCAGGCAGGAGCTTCTGGACGGCATTGTCCACCAGCGGGGCGTTGTGCTGGTGCAGGGAGTGAAGTGCGACGCGTTCAGCGGAGGTCCCGGCGGCCCCTGCCAGGACTTCGCGCCAGTGCAGGTGGTCTGCCGCGCGTATTTCGCAGTAGTCGACGGCACAGAGGACGACCGGTTTTTCCGCAGTGTCCAGAAGCACGGCGCCGAGTGCGAGCAGGGGTTCGCTGACGCCTGCCGCAGGCTTGACGAGCCCTCCGCACAAAGGTGCGCCGACGGGCGGCGTCACATCGGCTCGAAAAACGGCGATCTGCATGGCAGACGCCTGTGCGGCGGCCAGCAGCGGAAGGAGGAAGGGTTTCATCGGAATGGATGAAACGGTCCTTGGCTGCGACCTCTAGCGGTCTGCGGGCCATGGGGCGGGCGAAGCGGCCGGGATCAGAATCCGGCGCGCTGCATGAGCTGGTCGAGCTGCTTCTGAAACTGCGGGATGTCGCCCTTGGGCGGCTGGTAGCCCTGGGGAGCGCCGCCGAGGCCGAGGCGGCCGAACTGGTCGAGGTACCAGTTGGCGGTCTGGCCGTCGCTGAAGGTGACCTTGCCAGAGATCAGGGCACCGGGCGTGGTGATCTGGTCGGCGGTGAGGGTGACGGCGCCGCCCGGGGTGGCTTGCGGATCATCCACGTCGACGGGGCTTTCGTCCTCGTTCGGGATTCCGGGTTCAGCGACTTCATCCTGGGGGGCGGCGGGGGAGGGATCCTCCGGCTTGGGCTGCTCACGCGGCTTGTCCTTCAGGCGCACGCCGACATCGAGCATGAGGAGCCTTGCCTCCAGGTAGGTTAGGGAGATGCCGAGCTCGTTTTTGAGGCGGGTCTGGACGTCATTGAGGGTGGCGCCGTCGGCGGCCCACTGCTCGACCTGGGAAAGCTGTTCTTGCGTGAGGCTGGACATTGAGGTTGGAAGCAAAGCTGGTTGGGGCCGCGTGGGATTACTCCTTCATGGGCTCGGTGACGATACGTGCCAGCCCTGCGGCCTTGTCAGCAAGTTTCGTGACTTGATCTTCGGTGAGGTCGCGGGCTTCGGCTCCGCCCATGAGGGGGACGAGGTCGGAGAGTCCGGCCTGGATTTTCCTGAGGGACTCGCTGGCCTGCAGGGCGGGGTTCAGGCTGCTGAGGCTGGCGCTGTAATATTCGGCGATGTCAGGACGGATGAGGCGCCTGGTTTTCTCAGGGGCATAGTGGTCGGCGACGCTGCGGGTGGCGATTTCAAAGGCGCGCAGCCAGCCTCCGAGGCTGACGAGGTGGGCGATGTCCACGTCGCGAAGCTGGACCATCTCGGCCTCCACATCGGCCTGGGTGAGGGCGAGTTCATTGCGGAGCTGGTCCCATTTGCCCTCAATGCTGTGCTCGAAGAGGCTCTGGGTGTGGCGGTTCATGCGCTGGCCGGTGCCGAGCACCTTGGCGTACTTGATCAGGGCGCGGCCGACATCCTCCATGGCCTCCACCTTTTCACACTGAACAATCAGGAAGCCGTCGGCGATCAGGCTGCCAAGGCCGAGAGAGACCAGGATGCGGTCGGAGGGTGTCTTGCGGGTGATGGGGCGCTTGAGAGCGTCGTAGGAGAGCTTGCCAAGGCCGTCCAGCATCTCGAAGAGCTTGCGGATGCTGGGGGTGGTGAACTCGTTGACACCGAACTCCTCGCGGACGTGCTCATCTCCCAGAAGGTCTTCGGGGATCTGGGCCTTGCCGGGTTCGACGCCGGGCTTGGGCGGCACGGGCGGGGGAGGTGCGACTGGAGCAGGCGTCTGCGCCAGGGCGGCCAGTTGAACAAACAAGCCGACCAGGACCGCCAGGGCGGTGCGTGCGCGGAGGATGCCGGGAGAGTGCATGACGGGAGGTACTAAGAGGGCATCGCGCAGAATTCCAGCGAATGCAACGGCTGGCAGACGGATGATCAGGTGTCCGCCTGCGGGTTCCCCCGGTAGGCGCGGGCCAGCAGGGTGACAGGCTGGGTGACGGCCACACCCTTGTCTCGAAGGCCGCTGGCGAGCTGGAGGTGGCAGCCGGGATTGGAGGTGGCGACGCAGGCGGCACCCGTGCTGCAGACATGCCCAACCTTGCGGGCGAGCAGCTTCGCGGACTGCTCGGGCTGGGTGATGTTGTAGATGCCTGCGCTGCCGCAGCACCAGTTGCTCTCCGGCAGTTCCTTGACGGTCAGGCCAGGGATGGACTGGAGGACCTGCCGAGGCTGGCTGACGACCTTCTGTCCATGGCTGAGGTGGCAGCTTTCGTGGTAGGTGACCTCGGTGACGCCTGGGTTCTGGCCGGGGGGGCGGATGCCGGTCTGGACCAGCCATTCATGGATGTCCCTGACCTTCCGGTCCCATTGACGGGCCCTGGAGGCATAAAGCGGATCATCATGCAGCAGGTGGCCGTACTGCTTCAGATGGGAACCGCAGCCGCCTGCGTTGGTGATGATGGCATCGAGGCTTTCGAGGTCAAAGCTGTCGATCTGCCGCCTTGCCAGCTCTCGGGCGAGCTCCAGCTCGCCGTTGTGGGCGTGCAGGGATCCGCAGCAGGACTGTGCCCTTGGGGTGATGACCTCACAGCCATTGGCCAGTAGCACGTCGGCGGTGTCGCGGTTGATGTTGGAGAAGGCAAGATCCTGCACGCATCCGGTGAGCAGGCCGACCCGGTGTCGCGGAGATGCATCACGAGGCAGTTCCACTGGGGCGATGAGGCTGTCTGAAAAGGCGTCGGCGATGCGCGGTGTCTGAGGTTCAAGGTCGCGGAGCTTTCTTGGCAGCAGGCCGAGGAATTTCACGCGGCGCATCAGGCGGTCCATGCCGGACTTCTGCCAGAGGCGCAGCCCCCATCCTGAAAGCCGGAGGAGCCGGGGGTGCATGAAGAGCACGTTCAGGGTCAGCCAGCGCCAGAAGTCGCGCTCCGGCGTGCGGGCGACGCCGCTTCGTTCGATCTCGGCGCGTGCGGTTTCAAACAGTTCAGCATACTTCACGCCGGCGGGGCAGGCGGTCTGGCAGGCGAGGCAGCCGAGGCAGTAATACATTTCGCTGGCGAACTCCGGGGTGATGTCCAGGTCACCGTCCGCGACGGACCTCATCAGGGAGATGCGGCCCCTGGGGCTGTTGCGCTCGCGCTTGGTCTCCACATAGGTCGGGCAGGTGGGCAGGCACATGCCGCAGTGCATGCACTGCTGGAGCACGGAGTAGTCGAGCGACTGGAGGAGGTTCATGGGAGGGGCATCATAGACGGTTCGGGAGGATGTCATCTCGCACTTGAGGCTGCATCCAAACTTGCGCATTGCCCGGTCACGGCCAGAATGTCGGATGCGAACACTGGTGATTGGCGACATCCATGGCTGCTCCACGGCCCTGCGGACGTTGCTTGACGCCGTGAAACCGGGGCCTGAGGACGTTCTGGTGACCCTGGGGGACTATGTGGACCGCGGGCCTGATTCAAAAGGGGTGCTGGACATTCTTCTGGGTCTCGAAAAGACCACGCAGCTCAAGCCGATCATCGGCAACCATGAGATCCTGTTTCTGGACGTGCTCGACCAGCTTTCGAAGGACAAGGGGGAGCTGGACCTGGAGAGCTGGCTGCGGGTTGGCGGGCGTGAGACGATGCTTTCCTACTCGCCGGACCGCCTGACCTTGTCCTGGGAGAACGTCAGCCCCGATCATCTTGCCTTCCTTTCCCGCCGCTGCCTGCGCTATTACGAGGACGACAAGAACCTCTATGTTCACGCCAACGCCAACGCCTACTACAAGCTGGCGGATCAGAGTGACGACTGGCTGTTCTGGACGCGTTTTGACGACGCCTATCCGCATTCCTCCGGAAAGAGGATGATCTGCGGCCACACCGCCCAGAAGAGCGGCTGGCCCAATGTCAGGCCCTTCGCCATCTGCCTGGACACCTGGGTTTATGGAAGCGGGTGGCTGACCTGCATGGACGTGGAGGCGGAGATTTTTGTCCAGGCCAACCAGTCGGGGGAGGTCCGCCGCTGCACGCTGGCCGACCTTGCGGAGCCTCCGACGGAGACGAAATGATGTCCGCCCAGGCACCGGGGGGAAATGGCAGGATGGAACGTCTGGATGACAACTCATGTGTCATCGTTGCATATCTCCGCTTGCACGCGGCGGTGCTCTCTT
>JBIJBP010000099.1:0-19532 GCA_044345155.1 Prosthecobacter sp.
TTGGTGACCTGGCGGAGGGCCTTGTCTTCTTGGAGCAGGTTGGCAATCATGGCGGGAGCGGGAGTGGAGTTGTCGTTTGCTTAACCGTTGCGAGGGATTTGGGAGGATGGGAAACCCGTGCCGGAGGGTGCCGGCACAGGCTGCCCGGGCTGAAAATTACAGGTCGTCGTCGGAGGTGTGCTCGAGGGCGGAGGCCTTCTGGTAGTCGGTGACCTTGCCTTCGAAGAAGTTCTGCTCCTTGCGCACGTCCATGAGGTCGGCGAGCCAGGGCAGCGGATTGGTGGCGCCGGGGTTGAGGGCCGGCAGGCCGCAGCCGGCGAGGCGGCGGTCGGCGATGAAGTCGATGTACTGGCAGAACTCATCGGCGCTGAGTCCCACGGCGTTCACGGGCAGGCAGTCGCGGATGAACTCCTTTTCGAGCGTGATGGCCTCGCGCATCATCTCGACCAGCTCCTCGCGGAACTCGGGGGTCCAGATGTCGGGGTTTTCCTCGATCAGATCCATGAAGAGGTTGCGGAAGACCTCGATGTGGTTGGACTCATCACGCAGGGTGTAGCGGAACATCTGGCCGATGCCCGGGAACTTGTTCTGGCGGTAGAGGGCCAGGATCATGCCGAACAGGCCGTAGAACTGGGTGCCCTCCATGCACTGGCCGAAGACGAAGATGTTCTTGGCGAGGAGCTTCTTGTGTTCCGCCTGGGTCAGGTCAAGGTCACGGCGCAGGGCATGGGAGGTGCGGGTGACGAATTCGTTTTTCTTCACGATCGTCGGGATCTGCTCAAACATGGCCTCGCACTCATGGGGGTTGATGCCCAGGGACGAGATCATGTAGAGGAGGGAGTCGGCGTGGATGTTCTCCTCGTGGGCATGACGGCCCAGGACGAGCTTAAGCTCCGGAGCGGTGACCAGCTCACGGACGACGTGCTGAATGTTGTCCCCGACGATGCCCTCGGCGGCGGAGAAGTAGCCGATGCCCATCATGATGATCCAGCGTTCGTTCTGGGTGATCTCGTTGGAGCGCCACTGCTCGACATCCTTCTGCATCTGGATGTCCTCAGGCTCCCAGTGGTTGGCCTTCATGGTCCGGTAGAGGTCGTAGGCCCACTGATACTTCAGGGGGAGCAGGTTGAAGGTCATGCTCTTGCGGCCGTTGATGACCTTCTTGTCTGCGAAGGCGGCCTCTGCCTTGTCCTGGTCGAGGACGAACTCGCGATTGCCGATTTTGTAAGTCTTATCCATGATTTCGAGAGGGAGATGCGGGCTGATACTTTGGAAAAGTTGATTGCTTGCGCAGCTTGGTATTAAACACCAGATGTTGCGCGAGGCGGGGATCAGTATGCACAATATCTTGTGGGCGGTCGAGATTTTTTTACCCTAGCGCTTGTGTCGGGAATGTTGCACAACGCTAAAATCAGTGTTCCACGCCCAAAACTTTTTTTGGGGGTCAAAACGGCACACGGAACTTATAATTTTGAGAACATTTTCAGGCCTGAGTGAAGCGCCTGAAAGTCAGCGCTTTGTGAATAAACCCCTGAGTTTATTCGCTTTGTGAAGGTAAAGTTGCGAAAAATACCGGACTTGTTCACAAAAGGCCGTTTCGGCCTGAAAATCGCATTTTCGGCCAAAATTCCCGAAAATTCGACCCAAGCGGCGCAGGAGAGCTTTTGTAGAACAGTCGGTTCGGCGCTGCCGAACTAAAGATGCTTCAACCAACGTCTGGCGAGCAGCCAGAGCAGCACGGGAACGCCCGCGCTAAGGGCCATGGCGGAGCCGGGGCTGGTCCGGCCAAGGGCGCCGATGGCGGCGAAGGCGAAGCCCACGGGCAGCGAGCCGCAGGCCAGGGAGGCGAGGTAGGCGCGCAGGTCCATCTTCACCAGCCCGGCCAGGCAGGAGACGGCCTCCGGCAGCACGGGCATCCAGCGGGAAAGCGCCACGATCCATCCGCCGCTGCGGGCAAAAAGGGCCTCGCCACGCCGCATGGAGTCCTCGCCGGCCAGCCAGAGGGCCGCCGGACGGCCTAACCAACGACATGCCAGGTAGGCGGTCAGCCCGGCCAGAAAGGAGCCGCTGGCGGCCAGAAAGCCGCCCGTCCAGACTCCGAACATGAGGCCCAGGGCGGACATGACGACGGTGCTGGGCACCGGCAGCACGATGTCGCCCACCAGCAGCAGCACGCCGGCGAGCCCGGCCCAGGGGCCGTGGCCGGAAAGCCATTCGCGGGTGCCATCAAGGCTGAAGGCCGCATCAAACTTCTGCCCCCAGAGCGCAAAGGGAACGAGGATGCCCGCCAGGATCAGCAGGATGGCGATGAGGAAGGGGCGGGACATCAGGGGAAGGCCGCAGGCTGCTTTCCAGGCGACGGCTCACCACTTGAGCGACTTGAGGAAGCCCAGGCTGGCCGGGATCTGCTCCTCGGAGGTCGGCGACTCGTCCTCGATGAAGTAATGCTTCACGCCGATCTTCTGGGCGGCGCTGAAGATGGCGGGCCAGTTCATCTGGCCGGTGCCGAGGGCCACGTCGTTCTTCACGTCGGTGCCGCCGCTGAGGGAGCCGGTGGCCACGCCCTTTTTGAGGTCCTTGAGGTGCATGAGCTTCCAGCGGTCCGGGTATTTTTCGAGAAGCGCCGCCGGGTCCTGGCCGGGGAAGACCACCCAGAGCACGTCCATTTCATAGCTGACAAAGCCAGGGTTGGTGCCGGTGATCAGCACGTCCATGAGCGTGCCCTGCGCGTGCTTTTCAAACTCATAGCCGTGGCAGTGGTAGAAGAAGGTGATGCCGGCGGCGGCCAGCGCCTCGCCCGCCCGGTTGAAGGTGGCGATGGCGTCCTGGCACTCCGCCTCGTCAAAGCTGTCCTTGTGGTCGATCCAGGCGCAGCCGGCAAACTTCAAGCCCAGGGTTTTGGCCTCGGCGACGACCTTGTCGAGGTCGTTCTTGTAGCGGCCGTAGGGGAAATGTCCGCTGACAGGCACGAGGCCGCGCTTGTCGAGCTCCGCCTTGAACTGCTCCGCCGTGAGGTCGTAGGTGCCGGCCAGCTCCACCTCGGTGATGCCGAAGGACTTCACGCGGTCGAGCGTCCAGGGCACGCCGCGGAGCTTGAACTGGCTGCGCAGGCTGTAGAGCTGAAGGCCGGCCGTGCCGGTGAAGGAGCCGTCCGCCAGCACGGAGGCGGCGGCGGAGAGGGCAACCAAAAGGGTGGCAAAAAATTTCATGGGCCGCGAGTCTGTCAGCGGCCGGGGGGCGAGACAAGGGCCAATTGAGCGTGGGCGGGAAGCGCGCTCCGGGCGGAATCAGCCCTGGCCGCCGGACGAGCCCGCGATCTTGGCGCGCATGTCCGTGTCGGCGGAGATGTTCTTGTAGCGGGCGAAGTCCATGATGCCGAGATTGCCGCTGCGGAAGGCCTCGGCCATGGCCATGGGGATCTGGGCCTCGGCCTCGACGACCCGGGAGCGCATCTCCTGGATGCGGGCGGCCATTTCCTGCTCCAGCGCCACGGCGGCGGCACGGCGGACTTCGGCGTTCGCCTGGGCGATCTTCTTGTCGGTCTCCGCCTGCTCGGCCTGCAGCTTGGCGCCGACGTTTTCACCCACGTCCACGTCGGCGATGTCGATGGAAAGGATCTCGAAGGCCGTGCCGGCATCGACCCCCTTGGAGAGCACCAGCTTGGAAATGCTGTCCGGATTCTCCAGCACGTCCTTGTAGGAGGAGGCGGAGCCGATGCAGGTCACGATGCCCTCGCCGACGCGGGCGATGACGGTCTCCTCGGTGGCGCCGCCGACGAATCGGTCGAGGTTGGTGCGCACGGTGACGCGGGCGCGGACGCGAAGGGAGATGCCATCCTTGGCCACCGCATCGATCTTGCCGCCGCGGCCCATGTCGGGGTGCGGGCAGTCGATGACCTTGGGGTTGATGCTGGTGCGGACGGCTTCAAGCACGGTCTTGCCGGTGCCCTTGCAGGCGAGGTCGATGGCGCAGGCGCGGTCGTAGTCGAGGGGGATGCCGGCCTTGTCGGCGGCGATGAGGCTGAGCACCACATGGGAGACCTCGCCACCGGCCAGGTAATGGGCTTCAAGCTGGTCGGAGTTGAGGGGGATGCCGGCCTTGGCGGCGGTGATGCGGGTGTCCACGATGAGCGCGTTGGGGACGCCGCGGAGGTACATGGCCAGCAGGTTGACGATGCTGACGGGTGCGTTGGCGATGCGTGCCCGCAGCCAGAGGTTGAAGAACTTCGCAATGATCAGGAAGACAACCAGCGAGACGATGATCGCGGCGCCGATGAGGAGAGTGTCGAAGCGTGGCATGGTCCTGGATACTGAGGGAGATGAACTAGGAGATCAACCGGACAATCAGGTTTCCCGGCTCGTGGCCGATGACGCGCAGGCGGGCTCCGGCCGGGGCGAAACCATCCTCGCAGCGTACTTCCAGACGGCGTCCGGCGATCTCGGCGCGGCCCAGCGGGCGCAGTTCGGAGAGCGCGGCACCCTCGTCCCCCACGGCGCAGGCTTGCGTCGTTCCGGACGAAGGCACCTCAGCCTCCAGCGTGAAGGCACGATGAAAGAACTTCACGGCGAAGCAGCGAAGCCAGATCGTGAGGATGGCTGCGGAGCCCAGGACAATGCCGCCCGCCAGGCCCGTGCGCTGAAGGTGCGACCAGCCGGAAAGCTCCTCGGCCATCATCGCCAGCAGCACTGCCGCCAGGATGCAAAGCAGGCCGAAGAAGCCGGCGACACCGCCTGGCACAAAGGTTTCCAGAATAACCAGAAGGATGCCAAAGAGGGCGATGATGGCGATGGTGACGATCATGCGGCGGCGGGAATGCGGCCATCGTGCGGCCTTGGCGGAGGCGAGTCAAGCCTGCGCACCTTCGCTGCGTCGGCGCACGGGTTCAGAGCTGGTCGGCCCCGACCACCAGCACCACGAGTTTCTTGCCTGCCGCAGCCTGGGTGATGGAGGCGGGCTCCAGGTCCGTCCTGACATCCAGCGACCTGCCCAAAAGTGCGGCAAGCTGGGTCGGGAACCCGGCATGCTGGTCCACGCCGTCGTTCAGGCCGAAGCTGGCGGAGGCATCCTCAAAGACCCTCAGCAGGCCGCCTCCGGCAAGCAGCACCGGCGAGCCCTTGTCAGGTTCAAGTCCGCGGATGGACACCAGCTGGGCATGCTCCAGGCCGAACCTTTTTTCCGCGCCGAAGGGCAGCAGCTCCACGGCCAGGTCGCCCGGCGTGGAGCGCTCCAGGATGGTGGCGTTGATCAGCGGCGTCTCCTCCATGTAGAGGGCGGGATGCTTTTCACGGATGCGACGGGCGACGAGGCCGGCCGCCTCCTTCATCGTCTCGAAGGTCCAGTGGCTGTCAGCCGCATAATGGGAAGGCGCCTTGACCAGACGGCCCCACAGGGCGGGCGCCAGGTCCATGACATCGATGCCGGCACGGCTCAGCGAATCCAGCAGATCCTTGAAGCCAGGTGGCTGCACGGCGGCAGGGTATTCCGCACGCAGCATCTGGTCGGGATGCATCGCGAGCTTCGCCGGCACGGCCACGAGCATGAGAGGGACACCCCGGGTCTTCAATTCAGCCGCCAGGGAGGTGATCGCCCCAGTCAGGCCAGCGTCCTTGCGCCGGAGCGTGCGGCGGTCCAGCTCGTGCCGGGGAAACAGCCAGCCGTCGTAGCCCAGATGCACCCGAGAACTGCCTTCGCCCAAAAACCAGGACACCGGCCACTGCGCGGCAGCCCTCACAGGAGCAGGAATCCGGATGCTTTCGCGCACGGCCATGAGCAGGGAAACCGGCAGCAGCAGGATGCCGATGACGCGCCAGGTCAGCAGGGGCAGGCCGAGCAGCCAACCGAGTCGCGGCAGCGCCACGCAGGTGAGCATGGCAAGGGCCAGCACGCTCTGCAGCCAGCTGGAGGTGATGCGTTTGTCCAGGAGCAGCGAGTAAACCGTGGGCCTGGAGTCCGTGAACATCAGCCGCCACTCATGCAGGGCTTCCTGAAGCCCGGCCGAAAACAGCAGCACGTTGGAGACGGTCAGGATCAGCAGCACGCCGATCACGCGCAGCGGAGGAGGCAGCGGTGACATAAGCGGCCTGCGACGAGTGCCCTCCAGCATCAGCAGGAGGTAATGCAGGACAAACCAGACGGAGGCGCCGGTGATCGTGCCGTGCCAGAGCGCCGCCATTCCCGCCACCATCACCAGCACCGGAACGCACTGCACGGCCGCCCCACCCTCGCTGACAAGGCCGGGCATGAGACGCCGCCAGAGGTCTGCAAAGCCGCCCGCTCGCCCTGGAGCGTGGTGCATTTCCTGAATGCACCGGCCCTTCAGCCCGGCGAGGCCGGCCACGACATCCGCCACGCCGGTGGTCAGCAGGAAAAGCTGGCAGGTCTGCGTCACGGCCGCCAGCCACCAGGCCTTGCCGCTCACGGCCTGAGGCTCCCCATGGAGGACGAGATGCATCAGCCATTCCAACGGCAGCACCAGCAGGCAGATCTTGCCAAGGCCGTAGCCGAGCCGGCCCAGGGCCTCGGATTTCAACGGTGCCCCGGCACCTCCCCTCCTCCGCAGCATGGCGACCGACACCAGCAGCAGGACGATGAGAGGAGGCAGCAGGGGTTTTAGATGAAGCATGTCGGAGGTTCAAAGCACAGATGACGCGTGCGTCGCACGATTCTTGGACTGGAGCGGGTGTCAATGCGCGTGCATGATCACGGCTACTTGAGCTTGGCGAGCCGTTCCTTGGTCCAGCTCTGCCCCTGCTGCACGACTTCATCGCCCGGCATGATGCCCGCGAGACGCTCCCAATGCTTGCCGCCTTTGACAAAGGCCTCCCTGGCCTCCGTCTTCTTGCCCAGGGACTGGCTGGTGTGGCCCAGCACGCCGTACATCTGCGCGAGCTGGATCTCCCACTGCCGCCGCTCCGGACTCATCGCCGCCTTCGGATCCTTGGCCAGCAGGGCCTCCATGGACTGCACCGCCTGCTTGACGATCGGCAGGGCCGCCGCCTCCTTCTTCATGTCGGACATGAGCTCCGCATACTCCCCGCGCACACGCGCCAGAAGGAAGGCGTAACGGACGTTCTCCTTTTCATCGGCGAGGATCTCATTGAGCAGCTCCACGGCGTCCTGCTTGCGCTTCACCGCATCCCCGGGCCGCCCCTCGTCGCGGTCGAGAAGCGACAGGCCGGAGTAGTTGCGGGCCAGCCAGTACTTGACGTCAGCCCAAGCGGGCAGCAGCCGGTTCAGCTCAAGCAGGATGGGCACGGACTGGCTGAAGGCCTCACGCGCCTCCTTGAGCCCGACGGCCTTCACCAGCAGCTCGGCCAGCTCCGTGTAGGCCTCGGCCAGCAGCAGCGCCTGGTCCTGGTTGCGCGGGGAGGAGTTCATCACCAGCTCCCCCATCTCCGTGACGGCGTCGATCAGCGTTGTCAGCGCCTCCTGAATGCGCCCGGCCTCACGCTGCGCCTGGCCCTGGGCGAACTTGGCACGCGCCAGCAGGAACTTCTCATCAGGAATCAGGTCTTCGCCGACCACCTTGGGATCCAGAATCTGCGAAACGCTCGCCAGCGACTTCTCCGCCTCGACCATGTCACCGAGCTGCAGGGTGCGGCGGCCGTATTCCATGCTGGCGCGGGCGCACTCATTCCGTGCCAGGCGGTTCTTCGGATCCGCCGCCAGCCCGGCGGCAAGCGCCGGGCCCGCGTCACGCAGCAGGGACAGCGAGATCTGATGCTCGCCCAGGTGCTCCTGGATGTCCGACAGCAGCAGGCTGTAACGGCCGAACCATTGTTGATACAAGGCCGCCTGGGGCGAGCCGCCGTTTTCCTGGAGCAGCTTCGCCGCCTCGTCACGCGCCTTGCCGAGGAAGGTGAGCGCCTGGGCATGATCACGCAGCCGGAGATGGATCTGGCCGATGTTGCCGTAGGCACGCAGCCGTTCGGCACCCAGCCCCGGACTGGCCTCCAGGCCGGGCAGGGATGCCATGCAGAAGTTCAGAGCGTCCGTGAGCTGCCCCTTGGAGAACTCGACGTCGAGCTGGTTGCTCGTCGGCGTCTGCAGAAGCTGGGTCAGGAACTGGTCCACCGCCGTCTGCGCATGCTGAAGGCTGGCATCCACCTCCTGCTTCCGGGCGGTGATGTCATCCCTCTGCCGGGTGAGGTCGGCGATCTTGTCATCACGCACCTTTTTTTCCTGCGCGAGCACGCTGTCCTGCTTCGCCATCACCTCCTCCACCCGGCCTGCCCGGCGCTGCTGGCTGAAGCCGTAGATGCAGCTCAGGATGAGCGCTGCGGCAAGTCCGGCGCCGGTTGTCTGAAGGGCTCGCACCTTCACCGCCTGGTTCCTGCGCTCCTGCACCGTCTGCTCACGGGATTCCTCCAGCAGATAGTCCGACTCAAGCACCTCAAACTCGCGCACCACCTCGCGCATGTCCGACCAGCGGGCCGAGGGGTTGAGGTCCAGGGCGCGTTCGATGATGGCGCGCCGGCGTTCATCCCACTTCGACTGGGCCGGGAACGGCCAGACCACCTTGGGCTGGGCACGAACGGCGGAGAGCAGAGCCTGGCTGTCAATGCCATAGGCAAGGCCCGCCGCCGCCTTCTGCTGAACCAGCCCCACCTGCTCCACCCAGGCCTTGCCGGCACGGGGAAACTGACCGGCCAGCAGACGGTAGGAAATGACCCCGAAGGCATAGACATCCCAGCAGGCGCCATAGCCGGCATAGACACCTTCCGGATTCTCCGCCTGCTCGGGACAGAGATGCATGAAGTGGTCCGTCAGCTCCAGGTGATGAATGCCGCCCACCCAGCCCTGGGCGATGTCCGTCAGGCGGATGCTCGACTCGGCATCATCCTCCAGCAGGACATTGCAGGGACGCAGGTTGCCATGCGGCACACCGAACTTGTGCAGCCAGGCCAGGGCGTCCGAAAGCTGGTAGATGTACCTCCAGGCCTGCTCCGGCGGCAGGCTTCCCTGGCACAGCGACTCCAGGGTCGGCGTCTGCCATTGTCGGCGCCCCTGGGCGTCCTTGGTCAGCACTCCAACAAGCGGAGTGACCATGTAATAAGGGCTGCGGTCAAAGTTTATCCCCTCCACCGCCAGGACGCCGCGATGATGCGGCATCTGCTGGATCGAATGCAGGGCCGTGGCGAGCACCTTGCGGTTGATCGACATCGATGAGAAAACCTTGACGGCACAGGCCTTGCCACGCGCGCTGGCACGGTAGACCGCCCCGCAACGTCCGCTGCCGATCAGGTCCAGCAACTCATGTCCGGCGATCTCAGGCAGGCTCATTCGGCACGGAATGGATTGGAGTCATGGTGGGGAGGGACTGACACGGAGGATCCGGCAGACCACAAGAACGTTACCATGGCGTGCCTGTTTCCTGAATCAAGCCGCGCGTGATTCGCCTCATCCGGGCGCCGGCCTGCCGGAAAGCAGCCGGGAAAGTCCTGACCGAGAGGCTCAGGCAGCATCCCCGGCAGTCGTCGCGGCCCCCGGATTTCCGTTTGCCAATTCTGGGGAAGCACGCCACTATCCGCGCCCTTTTCCGCCCCGAGCGGATTTCGTCCCTGCCAACCCGCCTCATCATCGAGCCATGCCCGCGAACAAAAAACCAGCGCCAAAAGCTCCGGCCAAACCCGTGAAAAAGGCCGCCAAGCCGGCCGCCAAAAAACCGGTCAAGGCAGCTGCCAAGCCCGCTCCGAAACCCAAGGCCCCGGCAGGGAAAGCGGCCAAACCCGCCCCCAAGAAAACTTCCCCTGTGAAAAAAGCTCCTGCTAAAAAAGCCGCGCCTGTGAAAAAGGCCGCGCCCGCCAAGAAGCCCGCCCCCAAAAAAGCGGCGCCCCCCGCCAAGCCTGTCAAAAAGGTTCCGGCCAAGACTGCTCCAGCCCCTGCCGCCAAGAAAGCGGTGGCTCCCGCGAAAAAGGCGCCCGCTCCCGCACCTGTGAAAAAGGCTGCGCCCGCGAAGGCTGCTCCCGCCCCGGCACCAGTGAAGGCCGCCCCCAAGGCCGCCCCCAAGGCCGCCCCGGCTCCGGCGCCCGCCAAAAAAGCCGCGCCAGCCCCTGCTCCCAAACCTGCGCCCGCCACCAAAAGTTCGGCAAGCAAGACGCCCACCGTCAACAAGCGCGCCCCCAGCGCCCTCGAAGAAGGCATCACCCTGGACGCGCCGCCCAAGAAGCCCGTGCTCCCTGCCTCCTTCCTGAAAAAGCAGAAGCAGCGCCTCATTGAACTGCGTGACATCTATCTCAACGCCGCTGAAGGAGTCACCAACGAAAACCTGCGTAACAATGACAGCAGCGAGTCCGCCTTCGGCATGCATCAGGCGGACGCCGGCAGCGACGCCTATGACCGCGACTTCGCCCTCAGCCTCCTGGCCAAGGAGCAGGACGCCATCTATGAGATCAACGAGGCCCTCAAGCGCATCGAACAGGGCACCTACGGCATCTGCGAGATGTCCGGCGCACTGATCCCTGAGGAACGTCTGGAGGCCCTTCCCTTCACCCGTTTCACTGTCGGCAGCCAGGCAAAGATCGAAAGCGAACAGCGTGGCGGCCGCTGGACCCGCCCCGTCCGCTCCCTCTTCGGCCTGGATGAATCGGCTGACGATGACGACGATGACGACGATGACGATGACACCGCCGCCGCCGGCAAGTCCAAACAGAGCGCAAATGAGTCGCTTGACTTTAGCAAAGAGTAATCTAGCCTCCGCCCCCCAAAAATTTTATGCCACGCGAAATCATCATTCTCGAGTGCACGGAGGCCAAGGCCGAGGGCAAGCCTACGTCCCGTTACGTCAGCACTCGTAACAAGAAAAGCCCCCGCACCCCCGGCCGTCTCGAGAAGGTGAAGTTCAATCCCTTCCTCAAGCGCCGCACCCTCCATCGCGAGATCCGCTAATCCGCAGCCCCGCCGTCTGTCATGCAACCCAAGACCACCGAACGCCTGATCTCCCTGCGCAAGAACAACCGACGCATGCCGCGTCGTCGTGCTGACATCCCGCAGGACAAGCTCAGCTACACCCACCCCGAAGTTCTTCAGCGCTTCCTGACTGAAACCGGCAAGCTTCAGCCCCGCCGTGTCACCGGCCTTCCCGCCTGGCTGCATCGCAAGGTGAGCCGCGAAGTCAAGCGTGCCCGCGCCGTCAACCTTCTGCCCTGAGCAGGAGTGTCCGGAGCAGGACCTTCAAACTGATCATTCCCGCTGTTGCCTTTCGCAGCAGCGGGCTTTTTTGTCCCCATCTCCATGCGAGCACTCAAAGACACGCAAAACGAACGCGACGACCGCAGGCTCCCCATCGACCGAGTGGGCGTCAAGGATGTCCGCTTCCCCCTCCGCATTCGTGACCGTGACCAGGCCACGCAGCATACCGTGGCCACCGTCAGCATGGCCGTGGACCTGCCCCACCATTACAAGGGCACCCACATGAGCCGGTTCCTGGAGGTGCTCCACGCCCATGGACGCGAACTCACGGTCTCCAGCATCGCCGCCATGCCCAGGGAGCTGCTGGCCCGGCTCCATGCCGAGAAAGCCCATGTGGAGATGCGCTTCCCCTACTTCCGCACCAAGCGCGCCCCCGTCACCAAGGCGGAGGGCCTCATCGATTATGGCGTGGTCTTCGAGGTCAATGCCCAGGGCGAACAGATCGACTATGTCGTCACCGTCGAAGTTCCCGTCGCCACCCTCTGCCCCTGCTCCAAGGCCATCAGCGAACGCGGCGCCCACAACCAGCGCGGACTCGTCACCTTCTCCGTCCGTTTCCGTCAGCCCATCTGGATCGAGGACCTCATCGAGCTCGTGGAAAGCAGCGCCAGCTGCGAGCTCTACAGCGTGCTCAAGCGTCCCGACGAAAAGGCCGTGACCGAACGCGCCTATGACAACCCCGTCTTTGTCGAGGACCTCGTCCGCAACGTCGCCCTCAAGGCAGGCGGTCACAAGCTCATCAAATGGTTCCGCGTCGAGGCCGTGAACTTCGAGTCCATCCACAACCACAACGCCTGGGCGGTCATCGAACGCAAGGTCAGCCGCGAATCCTGATCCGCAGCGCAGGTCAGTCCACAAACATCAGCTCGTTCGAAAGCATCAGCACCTGGACGAACTGCTCCCAGGCATCGAGGTTGGTCTTCGGCTGCGCCGCAAAATCCCTTTGCGCATCCCACAGAACGGCCGGCTCGTCCCCGCCCGAACCCGCACTCAGGTTCCGGGCGCTGATCTGCGGCGCCCAGAGAAACTGGTCGCTGTTCAAGCCTCCGCCGATGTCAACGACAAGGTCCAGCGTCTCACCCGCCCGCATGATGACCTCCGGCAGGCTCAGGTCCGCCTTCGCGGCATGAAGTTCGGCGCTGAGCAGCTTGCCCAGGCGTGAATGGCCCACAAAGGCCCGGATGCCATCTCCCGCCTCCGGTTCATGCACCAGGGTTGACTTCAACTCATAGCTGCCGTCCGCAGGGGCCACCCAGCGGCGGACGACGGCGTGACGCCTGTCATTGCCAGGATGCCCGCCCTCCGCCGTCAGCTGCGCCCAGCCCAGCCGTGCGTTCGGAAACTCCTCGTCCCCCTGCCAGGCATGACCGGTGAAATGAGGCATGACAGCGAAATCCTTCACCCGCCCCGTCGCTTCATCCCATTCCCCCACGCCATACCGCCAGGCCTTGGAAGTGTCCGCCTTTGCCAGGATGACCGGTTCAGATGCCTGGACATAGGCCAGGGCGGCGGCGGTTTCCTCCGCCGTTGGGTCACGCTGAAAAAGCCGCTGATAGATGTACCGAACACGGCCGGACACGTCTGCCGCCTCCTGCCCGCCCGACCGGACCATCCCCCTGGCCAGGCGCACCACAAACGGATGATTCAGGCCGAACAAGGCCTGCTGGGGCACGGTCGTCTCCGCACGCTGGGGGATCGAAAGGTCTGGGTTGGCGAAGTCAAAGGTCCGCATCACCGCCGGCAGGTTCTCCCGGTCCACCTGGCAGTAAAGCGTACGCCGCAGGCTGCCGCTGCCGAACAGGCTGTCCGGACGCCCACCCATCCGCGTCTCCAGAAATCCTGCGGCGTGAAGCCAGGCGTCACGCAGCTCTTCAAAGCTCAGCCGATGCGGAGTCATGTACGCGAGGAACCGGTTGTCGGGGTCGGCCGCCGCTCCGTCCTTCGAGCCCGACCTGCGGTAGGCCTGCGACATCATGATCAGACGGTGCATGTGCTTCAGGCTCCAGCCGCTGCGCATGAACTCCGCAGCCAGCCAGTCGAGCAGCTCCGGATGACTCGGAGGGCTGCCCTGCCTGCCAAAGTCGCTCGGCGTGCCGGCCAGCCCCCGGCCGAAGTGATGTTGCCAGAGGCGGTTCACCATCACACGGGCGGTCAGCGGATTGCGCGGGTCCACGATGGCCTGCGCCAGCTCCAGCCTCCCGCTGCCACGGGCGAACGGCTTCTGCGGCCCGAACAGGCTCAGGAACTGACGGGGAACGGGCTCCCCCTTCGTCAACGGGTTGCCGCGGTTGAAGACCCGCGGCGTCACCGGCTGCGCACGGTCCACCAGGATCGTGGCATGGGCAGGCGCCTTCGCATGCTTCAGGAGGTGCCGGTCCACCTCCCCTTGTGACTTCCACAGCTCGACGACCACGTTCGTCGGAAAATACATTTCGTTGTTCGCAATGGGCTCGTCCGGCACAAAGGCGGGCGAATCCGGCCGGCGCAGCACCTCTTCGGTCAGCGGCACGCCGGGATGCTTCTCCAGCCAGGCCGTCCAGCGATGCACGATGTAGGGGTTCAGGTCCTTCTCCTCCAGGATCTGTCCGAAGACCTCCTCGGGATACTTCTCCAGCTCCTTCTGCGCCGCCACATAGTCAGCCGCCCGCGCCCGCGTCCGCGCCATCTGCTCCTCCCGGCGCTTCGTCATCAGCTCACGGTTTTTCTTCACCAGCGCCGCCAGCACGTCATCCTCACCCTCGGCACAGGGCACCAGCGCCTCCGCACAGCTCTGAAACACGCCATACAAGGCGTAGTAGTCACGCGTCGGGATGGGGTCGAACTTGTGGTCATGACAGCGGGCGCAGGCCACTGTCAGAGCCTGGGTGCCGCGCATCACCACGTCGATGCGGTCGTCGATGATGTCATGCGTGACCCCCAGAAAGCGACGTCCCAGCGTCAGGAAACCCATGGCCGCCAGGTCCGGCGACCCCGGCGAAACCATCTGGTCGGCGGCGATCTGCAGCAGCAGGAAGCGGTCATAGGGCATGTCCTCGTTCATGGCCCGCACCACCCAATCGCGATAAGCGGAGGCATGAACCCAGTTCTTCTCCTCCCGCGCATACACATAGCCCTTCGTGTCCGAATACCTCGCCACGTCCAGCCAGTGGCGCGCCCACTGCTCGCCATGATGCGGACTGGCCAGAAGTCGGTCAATCAGCGCGGCATAACCTCTTGTTCGAAAAACCTCAATCTCCGCCGGGCCTGGAGGCAGACCGGTAAGGTCCATGCAGGCGCGACGGACCAGCGTTCGATCATCGGCCAGCGGTGCCGGCCGGAGCCCCTGCCTCTTCAGCCCCTCGGCGATGCAGGCGTCGATGCTGCCTTCGCGTCCGGGCCTCAGCGGCTGAAAGGCCCAGTGCTCCGCCGCCATCATGGCATGGCAGCACAGCAGGAAGGTCAGCAATGTCAGACGACATCTCACAAAGCCTACTACGGCCCTGGCCGTCGTTCTCTTCTTTTCCCACCGCCGGTTCAGGCGCCCGCCCTGACCTCCACGGGCGACTTGCCGCTCCAGGCCTTGAACGCCCGTGAAAAATGCGCGGACGACTTGTAGCCCAGCTCCGCCGCCACCGCCTTCACCTGCGCTTCGGGCTGGCGCAGCTTGATCATCGCCTGGCTCATCTTCAGCCGCACCAGGCAGGCCAGCGGCGTCTCGGTGTCATAACGCTTGAACAGACGCGTCATGTAGGCGGCGCTCACATGACAGTGGGCCGCCGCCTGCTCGATGCTGCCCAGCACCGGATAATTCCTCAACAGATGCCCACGGCAGCGCAGATAGGTGGCATGAGCCGGATCAAACTTCGTCGCCGCATGCCCCCGCGAATCGGCACACAGCGCCAGGGCATGCTCCAGGGCTGCGCCGGCCACCCGCAGAGCCAGGCGCCCGCCACGCAGCGAATGGTCGATCACCTCCTCCAGCAGCGCCGTCACATGCCCGGCGTCCAGCACGCGGATCACCGTCCCCGCACGCAGGTCCAGCTCCTCCAGCAACGCCGGGGCGCGCGACCCTGTCAGGTTGAAGAAATACTTCACCATCGGCTCCGCACTGTCGCTCTCGATCACATGCGGTGTCGCCGGGTCATAAAAAAACGCATGGCCGGTGCCCAGCTCATGCTTCCTGCCCGCCAGCGTCACCCTGCCTGCGCCACGGGCCACAAACTCAAAGGCGATGAAGGGAAAGCTCGCACGGTCGATCACAAAGTCCGGCGCACACCACTCACAACCGCCCGCCACCAGGCTCAGACCGCTGCCCGGAGCCGCCTTGCCCTGCGTCTCCTTCACAAAGAAACGCCGCGTCCGCAGCACCTGCTTGGAAAAATAATCGGCCTGGTCGGTGACTTTCATGGGAATGCATCATTAGCTAAGTCACCGAATTTCCTAACGTCAACCCTCCCCTTAGGTCAAGAATCGTCAATAGGCTGACAAAAGATGCGAATCAGCAGGTTTGCAGAAAATGCCAAAGCACTCGTTAGACTCCTCCTCTTTTTTCATCATGAAGACCCTCCACCTCGTCGCCTCGGGCGACCTTCGTCTCGCCGCTAATCAGACCTGCTGGGCCGCCCAGAAGGACATGGAGGACCGCCTCGCCGCCGCCCTCAAGGCCGAGGGCTGGACCCTGCGCCGCGCCCATCCCTACGACCGTGTGAAAAAACACGGCTTCATCGACTCCCAGAAGATGGGCATCGAGGTGTTCCGTGGCATCGATCCTGACGCCCCCCTGATCGTGGCGGAAGCTGTCTGGCAGTACTCCCACCACGTCCTGGCAGGCCTCATCACACATCGCGGCCCCATCCTGACCGTGGCCAACTGGAGCGGTCAGTGGCCCGGCCTCGTCGGCCTGCTCAACCTCAACGCCTCCCTCACCAAGGCCGGCGTCCGCTACTCCACCCTCTGGAGCGAGGACTTCACCGACGCCTTCTTCAGGAACGGCCTGCGTGAATGGCTCGACACCGGGGTGGTCAAGCATGATCAAAGCCATGTCCGGGCGCTTTCAACACTCAAGCTGCCCGCCGAGGATGACCGCGCGGGCCGCGACTTCGCCCGACGTTTCCGCCATCAGAAGGCCATCCTCGGCGTCTTCGATGAAGGCTGCATGGGCATGTTCAACGCCATCGTGCCCGACCATCTGCTGCACCCCACCGGCTGCTTCAAGGAACGCCTCAGCCAGTCCACCCTCTACGCCGCCATGCGCGAGGTCGGCGATGACGAGGCCGCCGCCGTCCTTGCCTGGCTGAGGAAAAAAGGCCTCCAGATGAAGCTCGGCGCGGATGAGACCTCCGAACTCACCGAGCCCCAGGTCCTGCTCCAGTGCAAAATGTACATCGCCGCCGTGCGCCTCGCGGATGAGTTCGGCTGCGCCGCCATCGGCATCCAGTACCAACAGGGGCTCAAGGATCTCACCCCCGCGAGCGACCTCGTCGAAGGCATGCTCAACAACGCCGACCGACCGCCCGTGCTCAGCGCCGACGGCAGACGCGTGCTTTTCGAAGGCGAAGCCGTGCCGCACTTCAATGAAGTCGATGAATGCGCCGGTATCGACGGCCTCGTCACCTACCGCCTCTGGCGCGAACTCGGCTTCGCCCCGGAGAACACCCTGCATGACCTGCGCTGGGGCGACAGGTTCGCCAAGGACTACGTCTGGGTTCTCCTCATCAGCGGTGCCGCGCCGCCCGCCCACTTCATCGGCGGCTGGAAAGGCGCCTCCAGCGAACGCCAGCCCGCCATGTATTTCCGCCTCGGCGGCGGCACGCTCAAGGGCGTCAGCAAGCCCGGCCACATCGTCTGGAGCCGTGTCTTCGTCATGAACGACCAGCTGCACTGCGACATCGGCGTTGCCGAGGTCGTGAAGCTGCCGGAGGCCGAGACCCATCGCCGCTGGCAGGAAACCACCCCGCAGTGGCCCATCATGCACACCGTCCTCAAGGGCGTCTCCCGCGACCAGATGATGGCCCGTCACAAGTCCAACCACATCCAGGTCGTCTACTGCCCCAACGAAAAGCAGGCCCACCGCGCCGCCCGCATCAAGGCCGCCGCCATGGCCGAGCTCGGCCTCGAAGTCAGCCTCTGCGGCGATGTCCGGCTCGCCTGATTCACCCAGCACAAAAACCCCCCTTTTTCCCGCACACGCATCATGTCGCAGCCCCTCCGTGGAATCATCCCGCCCCTCGTCTCCCCGCTCCGTGACCGTGACTCCCTCGATGTCGTCGGCCTGGAACGCCTGATCGAACACCTCATCCAGGGCGGCGTCAGCGGCCTCTTCGTGCTTGGCACCACCGGTGAAGGCCCCAGCCTCAGCTACCGACTGCGCCGCGAACTCATCGAACGCGCCTGCAAACAGGCCGCCGGTCGCGTCCCCGTGCTCGTCGGCATCACCGACACCTCCTTCACCGAAAGCGTCAATCTCGCGAAGTTTTCCGCCGATGCCGGAGCCACCCACGTGGTGCTCGCCCCGCCCTACTACTTCCCCGCCGCCCCGCCCGAGATGCTGGAATACGTGCAGGATCTCGTCCGCGAAATGCCCCTGCCCCTCTTCCTCTACAACATGCCCGGCTTGACGAAGGTGAGCTTCGAAATCGACCTCGTCCGGCGTGCCCTCGACATGCCCGGCATCTGCGGCGTGAAGGACAGCTCCTGCGACATGATCTACTTCCACCGCCTGCTCGAAGTGGCCAGGCAGCGCCCCGACTGGAGCGTGCTTGTCGGCCCCGAGGAGCTCACGGCTGAAGCCGTGCTGCTCGGCGGCCATGGCGGCATCAACGGCGGCGCCAACCTGAACCCCAGGCTCTATGTCGAGATGTACCAGGCCGCCGCCGCCCAGGACTTGAAACGCACCCGTGAGCTTCACGCCCGGGTCATGCAGCTCGCCGGAGCCATCTACACCGTCGGCAGGCACAAGAGCGCCATCATCAAGGGCATCAAGTGCGCCCTCAGCCTCCTCGGCATCTGCGAAGACCACATGGCTGAGCCCTTCCATCGCTTCCGCGAAGCGGAAAGGGAGATCATCCGCGAAAGGCTCGTCACACTCGGCCTGCTCAGATAGGAACAACCACGGAAGACACTGAACACACAAAATTCAGACAACTGTCCGGCCTTCTGTGGATTCCGTGGTCAGCCAAGCCCATTCCATGAACTCCAAGCTCATCTATCCCGAGGAGAGTTTCGCCATCCGTGGCGCTCTCTTTGAGGTGTACAAGGAGAAGGGCGCCGGCTTCCTGGAGCCTGTTTATCAAGAGTGCCTTGAGATGGAGTTTCGACTGGCCGGCGTGCCCGCCATTGCCCAGCCTCGGTTGCAGCTGGATTACAAGGGAACCCCTCTCAGAAGCGAATATATCCCGGATTTCATCTGCCACGACAAGATCATCCTCGAACTCAAGGCGGTGAAGGAGCTGACCGATGTGCATCGAGCGCAGGTGCAGAATTACCTCAAAGCCACCGGCTTTAAACTCGCCTTCCTCGTCAACTTTTGTCATCACCCGCTCGTGAAGATCGAGCGCATCGTACGCTGAAGACAAAACCACGGAAGACACTGAACTCACGGAACCCCATCCCCAGAAGCCCCAACCAGATCCCCACGAAACCCCATCACCTCATCCTTCCGTGTATTCTGTGTCTTCCGTGGTTGTCTCATGCCGACCCCGCCATCCTGAAAACCGCGCGCATCGTGCGCTGAAGGCAAAACCATGGAATAGACCGAACACACAGAACCCAAACCAACCGCCCATGAAACTCCATCACCTCATCCTTCCGTGTCTTCTGTGCCTTCCGTGGTTGTCTCATGCCGACCCCGCCATCCTGAAGACCGAGTTCATCTACGACACCGGTCCCTACCCGCAGATCCACGCCACCACGATCGTCGAAACACCCACCGGCCTCGTCACGGCATGGTTTGGCGGCACCGCAGAGAAAAACCCGGACGTCTGCATCTGGGTCTCGCGTCAGCTTCCCGATGGCCAATGGACGGAAGGCGTCGAAACCGCCAACGGCCTCCAGCCAGACGGCACCCGCCACCCCACCTGGAATCCCGTGCTGTTCCAGCCGAAGGACGCGCCGCTCCTGCTCTTCTACAAGGTCGGCCCCTCGCCCAGCACCTGGTGGGGCGAGCTCAAAACCAGCACTGACGGCGGCAAGACCTGGTCCTCGGCGCAAAAGCTGCCGAAGGGCATCTTCGGCCCCATCAAGAACAAGCCCGTGCAGCTCCCCAACGGCGACATCCTCTGCCCAACCAGCAATGAGACCGACACCAAGCCCAGCGCCTGGGCCATCTACTTCGAGCGCACCTCCGACCTCGGCAAAACCTGGAC